>JAYVXG010000171.1:0-7356 GCA_043785475.1 Armatimonadota bacterium | reverse complement strand
AGCATGGCCCGGTGACGCCTGTTTTACGGTCTTTATTGGTTCGCAGCGGATATCTCGATGCGTTGAAGCAGGATCACAGCGAGGAGAGTATTGCCCGACTTGAGAACCTTCAAGAGTTTCTAAATGTCACGGTTCAATTTGATGAGACATCGGATGAGCCAAACTTGGGAACTTTTCTTGAAAGCGTTGCTCTGGTGGCCGACATTGACAATTTGGTGGAAGGGGGAGACGCAGTCACTTTGATGACGCTACACTCGGCGAAGGGGCTTGAATTTCCCGTGGTCTTTTTGTCGGGTCTGGAGGAGGGTGTGTTTCCTCACTCTCGATCCTTGTACTCAGATACGGAGCTGGAGGAAGAGCGCAGACTTTGCTACGTGGGAATGACTCGCGCTCGCGAGGAGCTTCATATGAGTCACGCCCATCGGCGATCGCTCTACGGAATGCCGAATTTCAATGCTCGCTCAAGATTTGTTGATGACGTCCCGGCTGAGATTCTTGAAATTCGGGGGGATGCTGGGTATTCGTATGCACCACCGATTCGGGCTGTAACCCAACAGAGAACCGGAACGTACACGATAACAGAACCTCAGGCACCGAAGCTGGATCGACTTGTCAAACCGCTTTTTGACGTTGGGGAAAGGGTGAAGCATCCTAAGTTTGGAATTGGCGTTGTGATCGCGTGCAACCCGATTAAGGATGATGCGGAAGTGACGGTTGCTTTCCCGGGTGTAACGGGAGTGAAGAAACTTGTCCAAAAGCTCGCTAAACTAGAAAAGATATGAAGCGCATCGCTATTCTGATTCCTTTGGTGGCCTTAGGTGCCTGCGGACAGGGTGGCCCGTCGTACATGCCCTTGGTTGATGAAAAGGAGTGGAATTATAGAGAAAAGAGCTCCTTTCAAGATAACGTGCCGACCGTGAGGGTCGGGAGGAAGATCAGCGTTGGTGGGATAGAGGGCCGAGTGTTGATGAGTGAAGCGGGTGAATCTAGGTTAGCTTGGAATAAGAAACGCCTGATTGCTTCGATGCTTGCGAATACAACGTTTGTTCCCCCGATACCGCTCCTTATCGAGGACAAAATTCCGGAGAAGAAGAAGTTACGGGACGAAGAATATGTCACCGCTGATGAATTGCCCGTGAAATTCGAGAGTCTGGGAAAGACTCGCCATGGGCTGGCCACATTGAGTCAACGGAGAACGATGGTTCAACTTGTGACCGGAGAGACTAATGTCGTTGAGACAGTCCTCAAAGTTCAGCTCGATGGTACGAAGGATAATGTCGTCTTGGAATTGCGGACGTGGTTCGAGCGGGGTGTGGGTATTGTCAGGCAAGAGCAACGGACCAATCGAATGCTCATTGTCGGAATTGAAACGGTAGGAATCAAATAGATGGCAGAGCAAGTCAGCATTTCGGGACCAAAGCTAGTTTCGATCAAGGATGTTAAGTCGAATCCTAAGGTCAAAAAGCTGATTGACGGCGCCAACGAGGTGATGAAATCCATGGGCTACACCGAGCATGGGCATCGCCACGTTGGCGTGGTTTCTTCGATCACCCGATATATTCTTGAGAACCTTGGGGCGACTCCGCGTGATATTGAATTGGGTCAGATCGCAGGCTATTTACACGATATTGGCAACGTAATCAATCGGGTTGGACATCCATTGCATGGGGCATCCATGTCCTTTGTGATTTTGAATGAGATGGGGATGGACGCTTCGGAAATTGCTCCTGTTTTGGGTGCGATTGGTAACCACGAGGAGTCGGCAGGCATGCCGATTTCGACGATGAGTGCGGCGTTGATCATCGCGGACAAAAGCGATGTTCACTTTAGTCGGGTTCAGAATCCAATTTTGGAGACCTACGACATTCATGATCGCGTGAATGCGGCGGTGCAGAAGAGCCGAGTTGAGATGGACAACGATGCGCGTACGATTCAGTTGAGCCTTGAGATTGATTCGTCGATTGCGACGGTGATGGAGTATTTCGAGATATTCTTGAGTCGCATGGTGATGTGCCGTCGTTCTGCGGAGCTGTTTGGATACGACTTCAAGTTGAATGTCAATGGAACCGTTCTTGAATAGAGACTTGCCCTAGGAAGCGAGCCCTTTGCCCTCGCCCTGACTTCGGGTATCATAAACGTTCTACTCTCTGTTCCGAACGCGTTCGGAGCTGATAGACCAAAGGGAGAACCATGGCAATTCGAAGTTACGAAGCACTCTATATCGTCCGTCCAGAATTGAAAGATTCTGAGATCCAAAAAATCGCTGACAAGTTCAGAAAAGTCGCCGAAGACAAAGGCAGCACGGTCAAATCGGCCGAAAAGTGGGAAAAGCGCAAGCTTGCCTACGAGATCGCTGGCCTCAAAGAAGGCAACTACATCATGATGCTCTTTGATGCTGAAGGTGACGTTCCCGCCGAGCTGAATCGACTCATGCGCATCAGTGATGACGTTATTCGACACCTGATCATTAAGCAAGACATCGTCAAGCAAGAGGCATAATAAACCATGAGCGTTAACCGCGTTGTATTGATTGGCCGACTCACTCGCGATCCTGAATTGCGGACTACCAACTCTGGAAAGAATGTTGTCGAATTTAGTATTGCCGTCTCGAAGCGGATCAAACCGCAAGATGGTGCCCCTGACGCCGATTTCTTCCGCGTAAAGGCGTGGGGTCAGACTGCAGATTATGTCAACAGCTACCTTACGAAGGGTCGCCTCGTGGCGGTGGATGGTCGACTTGAAACTCGAAAGTGGACCGATCAGAATGGTACGAATCGAGAGTCTGTCGAAGTAGTTGCCGATAACGTAAACGGTCTCGATCGCCCTCGTGACGATGCAGGCGGAAACTCAGGCGGAAGCTACTCGGGTGGAAGCGCAGCTAGCGGAAGTAATGCCGGTGGAATTGCCGCAGCACGACCCGTTACCGCCGCACCAAGCGAAGAAGAATACGATCCATTCGCGGACGAGTAATTTAGCTGCTAGTACAAATTAACAGGGCGAGTCCGAGAAATCGGACTCGCCTTTTTTACGTGAGCGCTTTCAACTCGGATACGCGCTGGACACGATCTTCCAAAGTCTGGAGTTCGAGCTTTTGGTAGTCTGTCCACGGCACCCTTAACGGGTCGACACCAGTTCGTACGTGTAGGATCTTCAGCAGAATATAGTGATCCTCGTATTGCTCATGAAAAGTAATGATGGCACCGCTCTTAAAGAGCACTTGGAAGTAGTCCACTGAGTATTCGTTGGTGAGACTATTTGAGCTGGACCAACACGACCGATTGACGATCGCGATCTCCCGCATGTTCTCGGTCACAATCAAATTTCCTTGGTCATCGAATGATGAAATGTCGTTACCGCAGACTTCGATCCTAGCCTTAGTGTTTCCCCGTGCTTTGATCCGCCAGATGATGAGTACCGCGCACGTGAGCGTTATCGGGCCCGCGAGGACGATGCTCGAATGGAATACAAAACGATAGAGAAGTAACCCGAGTTCAACGGAGCCAAAAAGTGCAACAACAAAGTAAAACGTGGCCTTGGAAGCGAGTGCGTTTGAAACGTTGGCCGTAAATACCCTAGGTGTCGGCTTAGCGATCTCGTCCATATCCTCGATGCTACCATCGGTCCCGTGCTTCTTGATCCCGGTAAACTGAGCTAATGTCCATTGACCTCAATTCCCGTGCAGCCGTTACCGCTCTTGACCCCAAAGGCATGCTCCACTTTACCGAGGAGTACCCGAACCAATGTCGACAAGCGCTGACTCTGGTCGAGGGCGTTGAATTTCCGAACGGAACATATACCGCGGCAATGTTAACCGGTTTGGGCGGCTCCGCGGTCGGCGGCGATTACGTCCGCGCGATGTTCGACGCGTTTGGCTCCATTCCGTTTGTCGTTAACCGTGACTATCATTTGCCATCGTATGTTGGGAAAAGCACGCTAGTTTTTGCGACGAGCTACAGCGGAAATACGGAAGAGACTTTGTCGGCGTACGCTGATGCCAAGAAAGCCGGAGCTCAAGTCATCTGCGTCACCAGTGGTGGCAAGCTGAAAGAGCAAGCATTGGCGGACGGATATCCGGTCATCACCGTTCCTGGCGGCCAGCCACCGCGAACCGCCCTTGGCTTCATGTTGATCCCGGTTCTCGCTGCATGCGTGAAGATGGGCTTGCTGCCAGCACAAGATTTCAAAAAGGCATTCGATCTGCTTGAGTCGCTTTGCAAAGAGTGGACGGTCGAAGGCTCGAATCCGATTGCCAAGGAGCTTGGCGCGTCGCTTCATGGCAAGCTGGGCATTATCTACGGCCTCGGTACCTGGCAAGCGATTATTGCCAACCGATGGAAGGGGCAGATCAATGAGAACGCCAAGAACCACGTTTTCGTCAACGCTTTCCCCGAACTCAACCACAACGAGATTCTCGGATGGGTGAAGGCGGGCGAGCAAGGAGTGGCGAACTACGTCGGCATGATCCTCGAAGATGGCGAGGAGAGCGCAAAGATGAAGAAGCGCGCCGAAGTGACGGAGGGCTTGGTCAATGACCTGTGCTCGTTCGCCCACGTTCAGGCAACAGGCGACACGTTGCTCGAGAAGCTTCTCAGCCTGACGTATCTTGGAGACTTTGTCAGCCTGTATTTGGCAGTTTTGAACCAAGTAGATCCCGAGAATATCGATTCCATCAATATCCTCAAGACCGCCCTGGCGGGCGTGAGTTAGGGATAGAGGCAACCACGCAAAGAAGGCAAACCAGGCAATTGGGCGACTAGGTGCCTGCCTAAGTTTGCAATTTGTAAATTCGATTGACTTCTTTTGAGATGTCGTCTCGGGTGGCGTACCCACGGTACTTTGGATTTAGGCTCGTTGGAAAGTTGAGTAAGTTTCCCACTCTCATGTAGCGAATTCGCTTGTTACCGTAGTCATCATATTCTTCAAACGAGGACGGTGTCCGGTCATTCTTCATGGGAATAATATCGTAATAGAAATTAATTCTCCGCCACGTTATGGAGTTGTGAACGGGTCGACGAAGGAACAAGATAGAAGGTTGAGTAATAGGGCCAATATCGACTTGCTCCGGCTTACCAGGCACCCCGGGGACGAGGAGAATTCAGATTTATTTCGGGGTCGAATATCGGCTTCTTGGCGAGAAGCACTTGGTCAATTTTGACTCGATACGGATTCTTTGTAGGTAGCGCATAGACTACAACATCACACTGGTTGATCAACTTAGCGACCTCCATCGGGGCGAGTTTGACCGAGCCAAGCAGGCAGGCAACAAATAGCTGGCATTCGATCATTTTCCCACGTTAGTGTAGCAACTCGACGGAAATGTTCAACTAGTGGCCCTTTACCGCGTGGTTCTTATGCTTGACCCCCGACGCAGTTCTTTCTTGACCCGGCGGGTCTTGAGACGGTAGCCAGGCGGTCGGAGCGAGGAACGAGCGGAGACCCCTGGATGTCTCCGGATTTTCCGACCCCGTAGGTGGTGGCAGATACAATCTCGGTCATTGCCAGATGCAATGTAATCGCCTGACGGCGGGGCCGCTTCAGGTCTGGGAACCAATCCAAATCGATGGAGAAGCGGCCTCGGAAGAGACTGTGACGGAATCTTCCAGGGGTCAAATCTGTTCTCCTGGCGTCGCGCAAATTTGACCCCTGGCTACCCTCTTTGACCCTCCGGGTCAGGAAAGGAATGAATCCTACTGTTCAAAAGTTACCTAACGTCAGTGGCTGCTAGCCACCCGGCGGCAATTTCGACTTATCCGGATACGCCGGCACTCGCTTAGGATTCGGCTTATAGTCCTTCAGATCCTTCAGAATCTGAGCGATGGCCGCATCCAACTGAGCATCGTGCCCTTGTCGCCAGATGTACGGGTCGAACTCCACTTCCACATCGGGGAAAGTGCCAACGTTCTCGATCACCCATTCGCCGCTTGCTGCGCCGACCATTGCGTCGTCTGGTGCAGTAACATTGCCACCATCTCGAAGCGGGAAGCCCGACGCCGAGATCATTGCCCCCCAGGTTCGATGTCCCACCAGTTTTCCTACTTTATGAAGTTGGAAAATGAATGGGAAAATGTCTCCACCCGAGCCGGCCATTTCGTTGATCAGCATCACCTTCGGACCATAAATCGCTGCGCTGGGGTCATGCATCGGGGTTCCGTAACGGGCGATGTCGATGAAGTCGAGCGGCTTTTGCATCTCGTTCACCATGAAGTCGTTAACCAGTCCGCCGTGGTTAAATCGGTCGTCAATGATCATCGCGTCCTTGTTGGTTTGCGAATAGTAGTAGCGTTGGAAAGCCTCCCAACCTGGAGGCGAGGTGTCGGGGACGTGGACGTAGCCAACCCGTCCGCCGGTCGCCTTGTCGATAATCCGGCGATTCTCCTCGGCCCACGATCGGAATCGGAGAGCGAAGTCGCTTGCGATTGGAACCACAATCGATTCTTTTGCATCAACTCCGTCTGGGGTTGGTCCGATTTTAACTTTGACTTGCTTGCCTGCTTTGCCTTCGAGTTCGAGGTACACGTCCATCGCATCGTTGAGTTCGACGCCGTCGATGGAGAGTAAATAGTCGCCCGCTTTGGCCTCGATTCCAGGCTGAGCGAGGGGAGCGTACAGGTTCGGATTCCATCGTTCGCCATCATAAATCTTGCTGAAGCGGTAGTGTCCATTTTCGAAAGAATAGTCGGCACCTAATAGTCCGCCCGCCTGGCGCTTTTGCGCAGGCATGTCCCCGCCGCGAATGAACATATGACCGACGCAGAGCTCGCCGAGCATGTCGGTGAAGAGATAGTTCAGGTCATCTCGCGATGAGACATTCTCAAGGAACGGCTCATACCTGCGATCCATCTGGTTGACGTCAATACCGTGAACATTTGGCGCGTACAGCAAGAGCTTTTCGTTTCGCCACACTTCGTGATACATCGCTGCCCATTCGACCTTCGGGTCGATTTTGACTCGGAGACCGGAAAGGTCGACCGCACCCTGGCCGGGAGTAGGTGGTGCCATTGCGGAAACAATCGCAGGACTGCCACCCAGGGTGACCAACAGCTTCGATCCGTCGTTGCTCGATCCTACGATCGTTCCGCCCGTCATGAACGGCGTGACCTTGCGGTCGGCAAAGCTAAACTTGACGACCGATGTCCCATGCGATCGGCTAATGACGTTGGCGCTTGGAATCGAGACGGTGGCGAACAAAGACCCGGCCGTGCCAGCGTCGAGAGACTGATATCCTTGCCGAGGCATCGGCAGCGCAATGATCCGCTTTTCGATTCCGTCGAGGTCGATGTTGAAAGGTGTTGGCTTCGCAGCATCGGGCTTTGTAGTCGGTTTGGCAACTTCCTCGTCGCTTTCGGGTTGAAGGGG
>JAYVXG010000170.1:0-7359 GCA_043785475.1 Armatimonadota bacterium | reverse complement strand
CAACCACACCTATGATCATATTGCGTTAGACAATATTAGCCGAGAAAAGGTCTTCGATCAAATCAATCGTTGCGATCAGGCCGTCGAAAGGGCAACTGGTCGAAAAATGGTCCTGTTTCGACCACCTCACAATCGCTACAACGACACCGTGCTTTCGGTCGTTAAACAAAAAGACGACATCCTCATGAGCTACGTAATTGGGGCAAAGGATTTCATTGGTACGGTCACCAAAGAAGAACTAACTCCCGAACAACAAAAGGAAGCTGCCATCACCCCCGAGTTGATAATTTGGTATGTTGAAAAACAACTTCGACCCGGCGCGATTATCCTTCTCCATGACAATCCAATAACGGCGGCGGCCTTGCCAAAACTGATTGATATGGTTCGTTCAAAGGGATATGAGTTCAAATCTGCCAAAGAAATGATGAGTGAACTACCTCAACATTTTCAACTGGATCCGAATCCCGCAGTTCCTGCGGCATCAAACCTGTCAACCAGTCATAATTAAAGACATGGCTGATTTGACCACCGCACGGGCTCACCGAGTCCCCCTGCAACAAAACGATCCCGCAGTTTATGGATTGATCAAGCAGGAAGAAGTCCGCCAAGAGCACAACTTAGAACTCATTGCTTCAGAGAATATCGCTTCCCTAGCGGTTCGAGAGGCTATGTCAAGCGTACTTACCGACAAGTACGCCGAGGGCCTCCCTGGGAAGCGTTATTACGGTGGTTGCGAGATTGTTGACCAGGTTGAGCAACTTGCGATTGATCGAGTCAAAGAACTTTATGGCGCGGACCACGCAAATGTCCAGCCTCACTCGGGTGCATCGGCAAACATGGCCGTTTACATGGCAATGCTTAAGCAGGGCGACACCCTGATGGGTATGAACCTCTCTCACGGCGGACACCTCACGCACGGATCTCCCGTCACTTTCAGCGGCCAAAATTACAACATCGTTCCTTATAGTGTCTCACCGGTCGATGAACTAATCGACTACGACGCGTTTCGCGCCACGGCCCTTGAGCATAAGCCAAAAATGATTGTTAGTGGTGCATCGGCGTATTCTCGAGCCTTCGACTTTGCCCGCATCCGCTCCATTGCCGATGAGGTCGGTGCCCTGCACATGTGCGACATGGCTCACTATTCCGGCCTGATTGCGGCAGGTGAGTACCCCAATCCAATTCCTCACTGCGATTTTGTTACCTCGACGACCCACAAGACTCTTCGTGGACCACGAGGCGGAATTATTCTCTGCCGCGAGCAATTCGCTAAAGATATCGATAAATCGGTCTTTCCCGGCATTCAGGGCGGCCCCCTCATGCACGTTATCGCCGCAAAGGCAGTTGCCTTCGGTGAAGCCCTCCGACCTGAATTCAAAACCTACCAGCACCAAATTAGACTCAACGCGTCAGCGTTGGCCGCAGCACTAACCAAAAACGGTTTTCGCATTGTGAGCGGAGGAACGGATTCCCACTTAATGTTGGTCGACCTTCGTTCATACAATGTGACGGGCAAGGTCGCGCAAATTGCTCTCGATGAAGCCGCAATAACGACCAACAAGAACTCCATTCCGTTTGATCCTGAAAAGATGTTTGTAACCAGCGGCATCCGGCTCGGAACGCCGGCAGTGACCACCAGAGGTATGAAGGAACCAGAAATGGAACGAATTGCGGGCTTCATTTCGGACGTTCTGAGAAACCACGGAGATGCCGAAAAGCTTCACGCAATCAGGAATCAGGTCATCGATCTCACGAAACAATTTCCAATCCACATCTTCTAAGTGGATTGGGAATTAAGGAAGAAACTCATAAATGATAGCGTGGGAATCTTGATAAGCAATTCTAGTGTGCATGTCCTTCTTGAGTTCGTCTTGAATTTCCTTGTTCCAATCGGTTGAAGCAAAGAGCCACTTCGTTTTCAGATCTCTTGGCCAAGCAGTTGAGATATTTTCTTCTTTGTTATAAACCTTGAGCGGGTTGTATTTGCTGGTCTTGCCCAAGTCTCGCGCGGCACAATTTAGCGTCTGCAGCCAATATGTCTCTGGATTGTAGCGATACTGAAAAATTGGATCCATTCCTCCCAGATACCGATTGTGGGTGTCCCAGAAAAACAAGGGACCAAAATCGGACCAGACTCCTTGCCCAACAATTTCTCCCGGTTCAGTATGTTGGACCAGCCACTCCGTACCTTTCTGATAGTCAGCAGCGTTGAATTTATGTGTTCGCTGATAGTTTGTTATGAGGAATAATGAGATCACGAACACAACGTGAATCGCAACGACAACGGCGCTGAATTTACGGATTCCTTTGCATTGTTGAAAGACACAAAGAGCAGCCAATACAGTAAATGGGGCAAACTGGTCAGAACCTCGCCGTGTAAGAAGCAGAGACAGCAGGAAGGAAGCGACAACGACTCCAAAAACACCCCAGAATGCGGTTGATTTGTTTTCTTTGTCTCGGAACCGAAATAGACAAACCAGGCTCAGACCAAAGAGAATCAGAGGACTTAGAAACGCCCGATTGAAATACGATACGTTGAGCTTGTCCAGCTCCACACCGAAATTCTTAACTTCTCCGGAATGCCGAACCATCATAAGGTCCCAAAGTTGGACCTTTAATAGTTGGAGTCCATCGAGCATTCCTGGCCGGACACACGACACTGCTAGCGCTACAACGAGGCAAGAAATCTCGGTCCATGCATTCCAACCTTTCTTACTTATTCCTCGCTGGAGGAACGTACAAACTCCAACCATGATGATCAAGTAGGACAGGGTCGGGTGCAAAAATCCGATGAAGATGGAGGTCACGATCGCCAACCACGGCGCTTCGGATACGATCGCCGCAAACAATAGCACCAAGAGTGAAGCAGATAGTGCCTGCGGCCTCACGGTGTCCATCCTCATCAGAAATCCAATGGAGGCAGGCAAAAGAGCTAATCCGTACCACTGATTCATTCCAAGGCGAACAACTGCCAATCTTGAGATCAGGAGGTTCAGGACCATTAGCAATCCAGGGGCAACTGCCAGTATCAGAACTTTATTTTTCAATAGAGCAAGGGGCGAAAGGAGCAAATGGAAGCCCCACCAAAGATCAGAGTTCCGCTGGGAGATGACGCTGTAGGCTATCCAGGGAAAGGGTCTAAAAAACGGGCCATGCTCAGAATATTGAGTTGCATGGCCAAGGTGATAGAAATTGTCCCCGTCGTACACATACTGGCTGCACACGCAAAGAAGCGTTACCAGAAGGATGGCAGTACCGAGGTATGTGAAAAATGGCTTCACTATTTGATGCCCTTGACGTTTTTGAGGAGGAAGGCACCAAGAGCGAAGCACAGAGAGCAAAGCACAAAAATGTACCCATAACCGAGCGTGTGATAGTGAAATATGTCTTCCTCACCGAGAATCGGATTTGGAAACTTCGTAAACCCAGGGAGGGCGATCAAAAATCCTGCGAATGGAGCCGCAATCGATTGAGGCAATGTCATGGCGATATGCCAAACCGCCATATCCTTGCCGGCTTCTTGCTTGTGAGGAAGAACGTCAGTGCCAAGGGCATAATCTACGCTAATGTAAGCCCCATAACCGAGACCAAACAAAGCGCCAACCAATAACGCCTGGTTGAAATTATGGCATAAGATGAAGGCGGGTGCCACTACAGCAATAAGTGCATTTGACACATACACCACTCGCTTGCGACCGATTCGGTCGGACAAGAGCCCACCAAATATTCCGGTAATGCTGGAAACAATCAAAATTAAAGCAAGGAGAAGTGGGGCCGTTCCGTCCACTTTATTCTGAGCGATTCCGACGACATCAACCAAATAATAGTTGACAAACGGCATAATTGCGTAGAAACCCATCATCACGAGAAACCGTGTAAACCAAACCCACGCAAAGTTTGGATATTCCAGGGGATTGATCCAGAGAGATTTCACGTAGTGACCAAGGTCAAATGGCTCTGCCTTTTCTAATTGATTTTCCTTGATCCCAAAATAAGAAACAGCACCAACGAAAAACAACACTAGTCCGACCAATCCGTAGCGAAGCGCTATGGATTCCGATGGAATCAGTCGTCCAACCAGCAAAGCCCCGAACAGTGTTCCTACTTGAGACATCAGTGCCATGAATCCAGACGCTTTTCCGTGCTCATTCCCTGGCACAACATCGGGGATCACTCCCATGTAGGCGCCAGATGCAATATTGTTGCCAATCTGGACGAGCATATAGCTACAAATGTAAGCTGGTAAAGATTTTAGTGAGATCACTGAAAATGCCATGAACGCAAGTCCAATGACATTAATGAAAGTACCAACAGCTATGTACGGTTTCCGTCGTCCTTCTCGCCGGCGACATCGATCCGACATCGCTCCAGAAATCAAGGGAACAATAATCGCCGGAATCGCACCGACGCCGGTCACCCACCCAAGCATTTGAGCTTTGTGATCGCCAGCTAAAATCCTCATGTCGTGAGGCAGCAAAATAAGAAGCAGGGCTCCCCAATGAAAATTTGTGGCGAACCAGAAACTCGAAATGAGAATATGCTCAATGAACTTCAGCGGGCGTTCGCCGTAAGGGGACGCGAGCACTTCATCTTCCGGTTCACGAGGATAGTTTGATTCCATATCGAAAGTAGACAGAAACTAGTTTAACCCAGAAGTTAACTCAACAAGGACGAACTACTTGTTTCGCAAAGCGTATTCATAGTCCGTAATATCGTCGATATCAAACGCAAATTCGGCGGGACCGCTCTTGATCAAGGAAATGCGACACCCAAGAATTGTTTCAATCTTTCTCGCCACTTCGCCCGAAGTGATCGATTTGGTAATGACCTTCCAAACGAATCCGAACCCGAGCAAACCGGCCATTTTCATTTTCTTCTTTCGGTTGGCAACGACTCTTTCGACCTCAGGAAGGATTCTCAAAAACACATCTGGCTTCATCAAGTAGATGCAACCGAGGGTCCATTCGCCGTCGCGCAACTTAACAAAAGTCCCGCTGGCACTCGGAAAACGGTCGAGGTATTCCTCCTTCGAAATGAGCGGCACACAAATATCGGCGTCGTCGGGACAGGCATCCAGAAATGCCTGGATGTTCTTTCCTTCAAGGTAGGGAAGGTCGGTCGTGATGATCGCGACTCTCGAAGTGCAGTCGCCCGCGTTCTTCAGTTCTCGAATGGCCATCGAGATGTTTTTGGTCAGGTCGCCCGTATCGTTGAGTTTGTTGGGGATCCGAATTCCAAACGCATCTTGGACTTCCCGAGGAGCGACGAGCATGACTCGACCCAGACGGGCGGAATCAGTAACCGCTTCCAGTACCCTGAATCCCACCATATAGTCTTGGACTTTTATGAGGGCCTTGTAAGGCGTCAGTGCGACTCGCGCAAAGTGATCATCAAGTTTGCCGCCAGAAGGCAGAATTACATCGTATCGTTCCACAGTTGTCCCCTCGTATGATCGAGTTGACACAACTCAATCGCTACGACTTAAAGACGGTGACGCGGGTGATTTGGCTCCACAAATAGGTATCAATTAAGCTACCTTTTGTGAATTCGATTGTGTCTTCATCGTGGCCAGAGATATCGGAAAGCTTGTATTCCATCGTTCCAAGCTGAATTGTAGCTTGTCGGGCGTTCACAGGTTGTTGCACATGTCCATCCACATCAAGCCATCCTCGCTTAAAAAAAACTTCTTTCCATGTCGCCAAACTGTTAATTGTCATTGATATCCCCACTTAATGATAGGGAAGTCGCGGAGCGATCTTTAGGATTTTGAAGAACGGTTTTAACCATTGATCATTTGGCGATGACTCTCGATCTGATCCAGGCATTCTTGGATGCCTCTGAAAAGCTCTTGGATGGCCTCAATTGGGGGGCTACTGAACGGCCAAATGAACGCTTCTCGGGTGTTATAAGCAGTTCGGTTGTACTTCATCATCATCGTGAAAAGCCTTGGCGGTACATCGGCTGAATGTTTGAACGAGCAAGCAATGCGTCCCTGTCTCGCATCCAATTTTTCGACCATCAATACGCGAGCCGTAATCCTCAACGCCATGATTGCAAAGGCGTTACTTACGGTAAGCGGAGATCGACCGTACCGATCCTCAATTTCTTTCTGGACCTCGCCCAGCCGTGGGTGGTCTCTCGCAGACATCATTTGTTGGTAGTAGTACAGCCGCTGAGCATGGTCCTGGATGTATGTGTCGGGCAACAACGCAATTACCGGAACCTCGAACACCGGTAGAGGAGTGAGAGACTCTAACGGGTCCTTGCTAGTTTCCCCAGCGGTGGCTTCGCCGTCTACCGAATTCTTTAGTGCGAACACCGCTTCGTTGATCAGTTGAGTGTAAAGTTCGTATCCAACCTGGACCATCGTCCCACTCTGTTTTGCACCGAGGAGCTCACCGGCACCACGGATTTGAAGGTCTCGAAAAGCTAAAGAGTAGCCCGAACCCAGTGACGAGAACTCTTGCAGCGCTTGAAGCCGAGCCAAGGCGTTCTCGGACATCGTTTTTTTCTTTGCTTTGCCTAATGTTGGGTCAGAGGTTTCCATCGGTTCAACCATGGTGGCATCAAGATTTTTTCCATGTAACAAGAGGGCGTAAGCTTGACGGTCTGATCGACCGACACGACCCCTTAGTTGGTAAAGCTGAGCCAGCCCGAGGCGATCCGCATTCTCAATGATCATCGTGTTCGCATTCGAAATGTCAAGGCCACTTTCGACAATGGTTGTACTGAGCAAAACGTCGATTTCGCCCTTTATGAACCCAACCATGATTGGTTCGAGTTCTTTTTCGTTCATTTGCCCATGCCCAATTCCTATTTTCGCGGTGGGAACAAGCTTCCGGAGCTTCTCATAAATGTGATTAATGCTTTCAACCCGGTTATAGACGTAAAAGACTTGGCCACCTCGAGCTAGCTCTCTCAAAATTGCTTCGCGAACGACTTCCCCCGCGTATGGACGTACAAAGGTTCGCACGGGAAGACGGCCCGGTGGGGGATCATTGATGAGCGACATCTGGCGGATATCCATCAGAGCCATGCTCAGAGTTCGAGGGATCGGAGTTGCGGATAGCGTCAAGACGTCGACTTCTGCGCGAAGCTGTTTCAGCATTTCCTTTTGCTTGACACCAAATTTCTGCTCTTCGTCAATCACGACTACGCCGAGGTTCTTGAACTCAATTCCGGTCCCAAGTAACGCGTGGGTGCCCAAAACAATTTCGATTGTTCCGTCTTTCAAACCCTCAAGAATTTCGCGGCGAGCTCCGGCATGAGTGTATCGATTGATGAGGGCCAGCTTGGTGCCGAAGGACGAAAGTCGTTCTTCAAAATTTCGGTAGTGCTGTTCGCTAAGAATTGTTGTCG
>JAYVXG010000169.1:0-2200 GCA_043785475.1 Armatimonadota bacterium | reverse complement strand
CGGGCACGAAATATTTTGGGCCAATGATAAGCTTGGGCGGCAAAAGAACCTGGAGGAAAAGCGCCACGGCAACCGCCAATTGGACATGCCATAACGGATCGAAATAGGTTCGCTTCATCACGATCTATTCTACGCTCAGTTGAGCCAAAAGATAGGATTTAGGCATGAATACTCATTTCCCGTGTCATTTGCAGAATCTTGGCGTAATTATTTCTGAGGAAACAGATTATGTCCACTGAGAACGAAACCAAGAATGTTATCGACGATATCGCCGGAGCAGGAACTGCCGACAAGCTTGCAGGTAAAGGCCACGAAGTAGCTGGAAAAGCTAAGGAAGTCGTCGGAGACGTTACGGATAATCCGAAACTGAAAGCCGAAGGCGAAGTTGAGGAAGGTGAAGGCAAAATCCAAAACGCACTTGGAACGGTTTCGGCGGTTGCCCACGGTGTAGCTGATGCTGTTGTCGACGGTGCTCACAAACTTGGCGATGCTGTCAAACACATGATTCATCACGACAAAGAATAACATCAAGCCGTTAATTTTTAACGAGACGCGAGAGCACCTTTAACCCACCGCAAATTTCAGCCTCCAATTAGTGGCAGATATCATCGGGGGAGAGAAACTACCTCAGTCAACTCCATTGAAAGTACCGGCGGTACAAAAATACGCCTCACGAAGAATCTCGTGAGGCATTTTCATTCCGCGGACCAATGACAAATCTTAGCTTTGCCGATTTCGGTGCTCGCGGATGAACGCGGGAATATCGAGATCGGTTTCGTCGAAAAGGTCTACGGCTTCCTGCGTCTTTCGCTCGAACATTCGCTCCTTAGCTGCGGCCACCACGTCGGCGCTGGTAACGGCAGGGAGGTCTGGTTCCACGGTCGAAGCGGAAGGGGTCATCGGTCCACTCGATCTCTCGGTCGTTACCGACAGTCGAGATGGGATGGAAGGCTCTTCGGCCTTCAAGGAAGGCTTTTCTGTGGTTGCGTAAGGTTTGAACTCGGTTGCCAAGACAGTGATTCGAACAGTTGCCTCAAGCGATGAGTCAACGACAGTACCAAAGATAATATTGACTTCTTCCTGATCGCAAAGTGACTGGATGTATTCCATCGCTTCGCTCGTCTCGGCCAACGTAAGATCGTCGCTACTCGTAATGTTGACGAGAAGCCCCTTCGCGCCGTGAATCGTTTGTTCTAGCAACGGTGAAGATGTCGCACCTTGAGCGGCTTGGAGGGCACGATGTTCGCCCACACCGTAACCAATGCCCATTAGAGCTGGTCCAGCGTCCTTCATGATCGCTCGAACGTCAGCAAAGTCGACGTTGATTTGACCAGGAATAGTAATGATGTCAGAGATACCCTGGACGCCTTGTCTTAGAACGTCATCGGCAACTCTGAATGCTTCGCTCAGAGTCGTCTTTTTTTCGACAACGTTGAGAAGCTTATCGTTCGGGATTGTGATGATCGTATCACAGCGGCCCATGAGGGTCGTTACGCCTGAATCAGCGAGTCTCTCCCTTCTAGGTCCTTCAAATCGGAAAGGTCGGGTTACGACACCAACGGTAAGCGCACCGAGTTCTTGGGCTATTTCGGCAACGACGGGAGCGGCACCGGTCCCGGTACCTCCACCCATTCCAGCCGTGATGAACACCATGTCGGCACCATCGAGAGCCTTTCGGATCTCGCTTTTGCTTTCCTCCGCCGCAAGTTTGCCCGTTTCTGGGTTACCACCGGCACCTAAGCCACGAGTCGAGTTGACGCCAAGTTGCACTTTTTTGGGAGCACTACTCAGGTCAAGCACTTGAACATCCGTGTTCATAGCAATGAATTCGACACCTTTGATGCCACTTTCGATCATGCGTTCGACGGCGTTTCCACCACCGCCACCAACGCCAACCACTTTTATTACAGCGTTTCCAGTCACTCAATCACCCTTCGTTCTAAATCTAGAACACCGTTACATGATAGCAAGTTTCCAATGTGGAAAACTTGTGGACAATTGTGGATAACCCCATTTTTAAGTATTTTTGGTGTGCCTTCTTTCTTGCAACCTTGAAATGTAGCCGTGAGGTCGGGGTCGCTTTGCTCCTTGGATACAAGCCTTTTTCGATGTGGACCAGGGGTCTTCGTCTTGGTTTCGCTAAGGCCCGGCGACGACCCGACACCCTGGCTATTTCTGTGCCCCCCCCCCCCCGGGTCGA
>JAYVXG010000168.1:0-2205 GCA_043785475.1 Armatimonadota bacterium | reverse complement strand
TTGAAAAGACCTCACCACTCTTACGGACCGCAACTGTGGCGAGATGTTCACCCATGTGCTTCCGTTCAGGTTGCCCGAAATATTGGTGCATATGTACTTGATGCCGATCATGTAGTTCATGCGGAACAAGAACACTGACTGGGTTGCCGACAATCTCATCGAATCGAAAGCCAAACATGCGTTCTGCTTCGAGGTTCATCCAGACAAAGCAGCCCTTCTGGTCAACCGCGAACACAGCGTCTAGACTATTTTCCAGGATTTCCAATTGCTGATCCAGAGGTTCGTTATGGGTTCTTTCCAAAGCGTTGCGGAGCCTTTCGATCTCTATCTTAAGTTCTTGAATCGCATTCTCACTTGCCTCCTTTAGAGCATGAGCAACAAGCTCTGTTCGATTACAAGGACCCATTTTGCTCCTTATACGACCCCAGTAGCTCTTGACCGTTGGCTCGCTTATTCCCAGGCGGTTTGCGATGGCGACATCGGTCAAACCTTGGGTAGCCAGAGTAATTAGTTGCTGCTCACGATCTGAGAGTTCCGGGTGTTGCTTCTTTATTTCCATCTGCACTTCCTTGAGGTCTTAGCCATAAACGAGTTGGGCACCAAAGTGCCCCGCGGCTCCAACAAGTAGGCCGGAGAGTAAAAGTAGAGCGAAATAGGTATAGGATTCGTGGGCAGCCTTTCGCCGCCAGAAGACCGTTAAGGTCATAAGCACGGTCGCGGTTACGGCGAGAATGAAGTGAATGAGAGCTGTCCCTTGCCATTGGAATCCACTTCGAAAGAAGACCATCAAACCAGTAGGAATCGTGAGAAGAGTGCTTAGCGTCCCAAAGAGGACACAGTACCAGCCAGCCAGCCGCATCGCGGACTGTTTTTTTCGCCAGCCCGTGAATTCCAACGCAGCGCCGAACAGAAACAGTGCAATCGGAAAGTGGACGACTGCGGGGTGGAAGGAGTGTTTAGGGACTACGTGGTCGAAAAGACTCTTCTGCCCGCCCGACGGATTGTCCATATTCGCGCCCATCATCTTTTTGTGATCGTTTTGTCCCGGCGGCATTCCTGCCGGGTGACTATTGGGATCTCCTGGCAGGAAGCCTTGTTTAATTTCATCACTGTTGGGCCATCCATCACCGTCCGAATCCTTGGCGTAAATGGACTCAATAACTTGAAGGGTGATTAGGTTCCCGCCCGACGCCTTTAATGCAATTTTGAGATCCTTTCCAAACGGGTTATGCTCTGGTGGTTTGGTGTGACAAGTGATGCAACCAGCCTTGAAAAGACTTGACTGCTCTTTTAGTTTCAACGACAAGCGAAATGCACTCATCTGCTCCGGCGTCGCGAAGGCGAGCATCGATGCCATAGCTATGACAATCACAATCATGAACTTCATGGCCGCTGCTTCCTCTTGGAAGCGCAATCTCCACAACCGCAGTCCGGGTTACTATCTTTCGTGCCAATCCCAGCTTTGCGTAGCATCGTCCTGCTGATGTATCCACAGCAGACGATGAAGAGCAGAGCAATTGGCCAGGGCATAGTTACTTCGCCTCAAAATCAAAGCTGTAAGTTGACGGCTGCATTCCTGGGGCAGAAACAATAAGGGTAAGACGCCAGGGCCCGTTCATGCTGAAATTAGCCTTTACTGCATACTTGCCTTTACCGAGTTCCTTGATTGCCGGGTGAGTCGTTCCCATATCCATGTTTGTCATCGCGACAGCCGTCGTGATCTTTGCCCCAGTTACGGCCCTACCATCTGGCGTGGTGATCATGATCGAAACATTGTTGTCACCAATGCCAATCTTCTCAATTTTCGCCTCGACCTTCAGGGCTTGCGAGTTTGCCGCGGGCATATCCTTCATCGGCGAGTCTCCACCCTCCATGTAGTTTTCAGCGTTGAAGACCATATCCATTGGAAGCATTTTCATCCCTTCCATGCCAGAGCCGCCAACCATCATCAGAATCATCATTTTGACCATTGGCTCAAGTTTGCCAAAGCCAGTTCGGGTATCCCAATCTTCGTTCCCAGTCCAATCGTAGGACGATTTTTCTTTTAGTTGGGGCATTGAGACAGCGACATGACCCATTCCCGCCATCTCGTAACCAGGTTCCGGTTTTGTTGGTTCCTTTTTCGTGGTGTCTTGCTTTGGAGGGTCGGTAGTGATGGGCTCAGTTTTGGCGGGGTCCTTTTTGGGAGTATCTGTTGTTTTCGGT
>JAYVXG010000167.1:0-7393 GCA_043785475.1 Armatimonadota bacterium | reverse complement strand
TGCGCTGGGCATCGCCAATGCCAAACCAGCCAGTTCCATGACCGCCAAACAGGCTTGATGATCCGGCAATCGGATGGCCACGGTATCTAAGCCAGCAGTGAGAATGTCAGATACGGTTGGTTTCTTGGGAAGAACGAGAGTAAGCGGCCCCGGCATGAACGCCTCGGCAAGATATTGAACCGATTCGGGAATTACAGAGGCAAATTGCTCAATTTGTTTAAGCGATGCGACATGGACGATGAGCGGATTATCCGCCGGGCGTCCCTTCAAAGCAAATATCGATGCGACCGCTCCGACGTTTGAGGCATCGGCGGCCAGCCCGTAAACTGTTTCGGTGGGAAGGATCGCAAGCTTCCCCTGACTTAATTCATTCGCTACCCAAAGGAGATTGTCGCGGGTCGGCTGGAGGAGATTCATACAATTGCGGCCATCATCACGTCCCTCGGAGCAGGTTGATCCCACCAATATTCAAAAGCGACGGCCCCTTGCTCCATCAACATTCGGCGACCATCTTGAACCGCTAAACCCTGGGCCTTGGCATCATTTAAAAACGGTGTCAGTCCGTCTCCGTACGCCAAATCATACGCCAATGCATCCTTATCTGCCTTTGTCCAATCGAGGGGCAATCGATTACCGCCGAGGCTGGCCGACGTAGAATTCATGATCAAGCCATATCCTGCCAAGTAAGGGTCTTCGACAATGGTGGCAGCAAATCCAAACTGATCGCAAAGTCGTGACGCGCGGTCGACCGTCCGATTCCACAAACTAACTTCATAGCCGTTTGCCTCTAGTCCCGTAATAATCGAACGAGCACTTCCTCCGGCACCAAGGACAAGGGCTTTCTTGCTGGGCATGACTTGATCCGCCAAGCTTCGGACAAACCCTTCAACATCGGTATTCGTCCCTTGGTTGGTTCGAAAATCGATCGTATTGCACACTTGCAGTGAGATCGCGATATCGGTGGCGTCTTGGCACCAGTCAAAGGCATCTTCTTTGTGAGGCACGGTGACGTTGACTCCCCGATAACCCCGCGACTGCAGATGGTCAAGAGCTTCTGCAACTTCGCCAACTTGGACCTCAACTGCAACATATGTTGACTCAATTCCAAGGGCGGCAAAGGCGGCGGAGTGCATCTTCGGCGATAAGCTGTGAGAGATTGGGCAACCGATGACTGCAAAATCGGCTTCCGGAGCTTTTCGCCAAGAGAAGAACTCGTTCATTCTGCCTCATGCGCCCTGAATGCGAAATATCTTTGGCCGACGAAATTCCACATCGCGACTATTACCGCTGCAAAAATCGCGCTTAGGAGCAGACTGATCCGCCGATGGGCGGGAATGATGTTATACAAGCCGGAAGAAATCAGGATATTGAGCGCCATCCCCACGTACCCGACGATGTACACTCGTCCGAGTTGCTTCCCTTTACCATGATCCCCCTGTACTTTGAAGGTAAAAGAACGATTCAATAGAAAGGAGTTGAACATCGCAACCGAAGATGCAATGAATACAGCAATGGGAACCGCGGCTTTATCCGCACTCTGCGCATACTGGGCAACAATCGAATACCGATCTATTAGGGCCTGGCCGACTTGGTCGCTGAGCAGTCCGCCATTGACTCGAATGACATTCATTAATGTGTATCGAATACTAAAATCAATCACAAACGAGATTCCACCGACAAAACAGAATTTCAAAAACTGCTTAACAATCGTTCTTTCTAAAAATGGAGTGTGGGGAGACGGGTCAATGGTGGCGTCAATTGGAATCACTAAAGAACGATAAAGCAAACTGGTGACCAAAAGTTCCACCACTCGGTTTATTTTGGTCCCGGCAAACTCGGGGCCCTCCATTTTTTGAACCCAAATAGCGTCAATTCCGCTCCGATTTGCTCCAAGAATATCGGTCATGATTTGATCACCAATCATCACCGCTTCTTCAGGTTTTTTCCCGTACTTCTCCAACGCCATTTCGAACATGTGCCGACTTGGTTTGAACCTTCCACGAAAGGTTTCAATATCCAAAATAGCCGAAAGTCTTGCCAGCCGATCGGGGTGTCGGGTGTTGCTCAAAATGCACAGTTGGAAGTCCATTTCCTTGGCTCTTTTGATCCACGCCAACACTTCAGACGAGAATTCTTCTTGCTTCCACTTTACGATTGTGTGGTCAACATCAAGAAGGATCAAGGATAAGCCCTCGGCCTTAAGGTCGTCAAGGTTTATTTCGGGCAAACTGGCGACTGCGTGGGCAGGACAAAACGGACGGAGTAACCCCGTCTTAGATCGGTCAAATGTGCCTGCGCGAAACCTCATTTCTTCTGTGCCTTCATAGTATCCCGCAATTTCACGTTCAAGAGGTGCTCTGGATAGGTTGCGGTGAAGCGAGTTATGCCGTCTGGCATCGTAATGTAATAGACAAAATTGTGCTTGATCGGGTGCAATGCGGCTTCGATGGACTTTACAGTTGGCGAGCAAATTGGGCCAGGGGGCAATCCTTTAGAGAGATATGTGTTGTAAGGCGATTTGATTTTTGTATAGTCAGCGTAAGTCAACACTCGCCACTCTTGCATCCCGTAATTGATGGTCGCATCAATCTGAAGCCTCATCCCTCTCAGAAGTCGGTTCTCGATCACACCCGCAATCATCTGCTTTTCCTTATAGTCGCGGGCCTCCAGTTCGAGCAAGGAGGCGATGATGATCGTCCGACGCATGTTTTCTTTGGTCAATCCCAGGCCGTCGGTTCGCTTGGCAAAATTCATCAATTGCCTTCGCACAACGTATTCCGCCCCGACGTCGGGAGCAAAGTTGTAAGTGTCGGGGTATAAAAAGCCTTCAAGTGAATCATTGAAGAACGGAATGCCAAATTCTTTAAATTTTTCTGGGTGACCGCACAGTCCAATGTAGTCCGCGGCTTTAACAGCCTTTTTCTCTTCGAGCACTTTCGCAACACGAGCGATCCATCGACCCTCAGGCACCATCACCAACTGCTTAACTGGGTTTTTGAGCGCAGTCAGAACCTCTGATGCCGACATCCCCGGCGCCACCCGGTACACCCCAGGATTGACAATTTTTTTCGATCCGCCGATAACACTCAAAATTTTTGCCACGAATGCACTCTTGATAACGCCTTTGGACTCAAATTCGTTGAGCACACCGGTTATGCCTCTTGGCTTCAAGAAGATATAGTTCTGCGAGGGCCCCTTGGCAAGCGGGTCCATTTCTAATTTGAACCAGGTTCCGGCGCCACCGACAATTGCGAGGAATGCCAGGAAAAAATAGCCCTTTTTAGATTTCTTTTTAGCCACCAAAGTACCTCTCAAGAATCTGGCAAGCGGCTTCGCTGTCAAGGTGCTTTTTGACCGTTGCCGCAGTCCACTGTTGGGTTCGCAGAGCTTCCTCGGCGAGAACGGAGGTTAACGATTCGTCAACAAATTCGACTGTTCCGCCCAGCTTTTCAATTTCAGCCCCAAGCATTCTGCAGATTCGGGACATTTTTGTCTCTTCAGTTCCCACGACTGGTGCCCCAATCACAACTATCGTTGCTTCCTCTTTTTTGGCCAGGGCATAAATGTTTGTAGCATCAAGGCGAAGGGTGCCCGTCGCCTCGATTTGCGGCCTAGGGGTTGCGACCTTATGGTCGGTCTCTCCCACTGCAACTCCGATCCGCTTTCCGCCAAAGTCGATGCCGAGGACTCTCAAACCGCATACACCTGTAGAAGCTCCTTGTGGATGTGTCCGTTCGAGGAGATTGCTTCGAGGCCAAAATCACCTTTATCGAAGGGATTTCCGCCTTTGAAATCGGTAAATCGTCCACCGGCCTCTTCGACGATTATTTTGATCGCGCTGAGGTCCCAACGACTGACGACCGGGTCAATCATCGCGTCGATCCTACCTGTCGCGACCAAGCAATGTCCGTATGCGTCGCTCCAAGTCCTCGTAGCGACAGCATGGGCTGATAGCTCCTCGAACTGATTCCAACGACCATATTTCACCATGCTATTGAGACCGCCACACGATAAAAAACTTCCCTTTGTCGTGTCACGGCTCGTTACGCGAACTGGCTTATCATTCATAAAACTTCCTTGGCCATGTTCGGCGTAAACCATTTCGTCGAGGGCCGGAAAGTAAGAAACTCCAAGTTGAGGCACGCCGTCGACTTCATAGCTGAGGAGTGTAGCGTAGAGCGGCACTCCACAAATAAACGACTTCGTTCCGTCAATTGGATCAATAATCCAGCGGGTGTCGCCGGTTCCAGTTAGTCCTTGCTCTTCACCGAGGATTGTTTCTCCAGGATAGTGAGCGTTTATCGCATCCCGAAGGATTTGCTCAGCATTTTGGTCCGCGATTGTAACTGGAGATGCATCACTCTTGTATTCGACGGCGACGCCAGATTGAAAATGTTCGAGGGTTGACTGTCCGGCTTTGCGTACGGCATCAATGGCAAAGCGAAGGCGGGGACTCACGGCTCTAGTTTACTGCTTTCACTAGAGCGCACGGCTCAGAACTCCGGGCACAGGGTAAGAATTGGAGGTACGTTCCGAAGACATTGGTAACAAGCAGTTCATATGACAACCATCGGATAGTTGTTAGTGTTCAAAACGACTTGCTTAGCGATAAGAAAAGGGGCCTTGCGGCCCCATGTAAGTTTTTGTGTCAGAAACGTTAGTTTCCGCCGCCGCCGGGTCCGCCAGGAGGTGGTCCACCAGGACCGCCGCCTTGTCTACCGGGGCCGCCCGGTCCACCTTGAGATCGCTCAAGCTTGAATGGCGCACCCGTCATTTCTTTGTACTTGTTCTTCTGGGTTTCGTTCATCACGCCCATGATCTTCTTCATGAGTTCGTCGGCAAATTTACCCATGTCTCCACCAGGTCCACCAGGACCGCCAGGTCCGCCTGGCCCACGGGCACTCTGCCCACCGCCGAAACCACCTTGCCCTCTAGGTCCACCCTGGGGTGGTCCGCCTTGACCGCCGCCGAAGCCACCTTGGCCGCCTCTGCCAGGTCCGCCGCCGCCAGGTCCGCCTTGAGGAGGTCGCCCGCTATGCATGATCTCTTCAATTTGATCGCGTTGATCGTCCGAAAGGTTTAGAGCTTCGCCGACCTCTGGTCGCATTAAGGCTCTGGGGCCGTCGACCTGAATGTCTATCTGGTGATATCGCTTGAATTGGCCCGCGCTAAGAATCTTTTTGATGGCTTCATCCATCTTCTTCCCTTCTTCTGGGTTCATCCCAGGTCCACCAGGTCCACCTTGACCGCCCTGTGGGGGTCCGCCTTGTCCGCCGCCACCGAAGCCACCCTGACCGCCCTGTGGAGGTCCCCCTTGGCTGCCGCCACCGAAGCCACCCTGACCACCGGGTCCGCCTTTACCACCTGGGCCGCTCCTTTTTAGCAAAGCTTGAATTGCCTTGACTTGTTCGTCGCTCTCTTTCAGCTCTTTGATAACTTGTGGGTTGGTGAGCAACATTGGTCCGTGCGGAGGTCTCATTCGCTGACCGCCACCAGGTCCACCCTGCCCCCCGCCAAAGCCACCCTGACCACCAGGTCCGCCTTGACCAGGAAAGCCTGCGTTTTGCGCAACTACTGTGCTAGCCGACGTTGCGATTGCGATCAAAGCAATCCAACTGAGTCGGAATCCATTTCGGTTTTTCATTTTTGTTTCTATTCTCCGCGATTGGTTTTCACCGTTTACATTGGTAACTATACGATCGACTTGTTTGAAAATCGTTTAGACAGTTAGTTTCCTGAATATGCCGGAAAAATGAGCTCGACTTCAGTTCCCTCGCCAGGCACGCTCTTGATCAGAAGCTTGCCCCCACTCGATTCCACGATCGATTTTACAATTGCCAAACCAAGTCCGGTGCCACCTATTTTTCGGTTGCGAGCATCATCGACTCGAAAGAACCGCTCCGTAAGACGACTCAGATTTTGGTGTTCGATTCCGATGCCATGATCGCGCACACTAAGGACGCAGTGACCTTCTTGCAATCGTGTCGACATAGAAATTTCCTTATCTGGGCAATACCGCCGAGCGTTTTCAAGAAGATTAATGACTGCCCGAACAAGTCCATCGTGATCCCCATTTATGTGTACATTCGTATCGAGGCCAAGAACAATTGGGTTAGAAGACGAACGAGGAAATTTTTCAACCGCTTCCTTTGCGACGCTCGAAAGATTGATGTTCGACAACGACGCAAGATATCCGGAATCAAGTCGAGCCAACATCAGAAGTTGATCGACCAAATTCGACATGTTTACTGTTTCGCGATCCGCGATTTCGAGCGCTTCTTTCATTTCCGCTGGGCTCGACTCTTGTTCAAGGGCACTGCTCGTGGTAATCCGAATTCGCGCCAACGGTGTTCGCAATTCATGCGAGGCGTCACCGACAAATTGTCGCTGCTTCTCAAGCGCAACATTCAAGTCATCGAGCAGTTTTTGTCGCTCATTCATCGAAAGCTGAAGGCGATCAACCATGCCATTAAACGCGGAGCTAAGACGACTAATTTCATCGTCCCCTTTCACATTAAGGCGAGTCGACATATCGCTTCCAGAAATCTTTTCCGATGCTAATGCAACCGTGTTAATGGGCTGAACTGCCTTCCCCGCGAGAAACCATCCGACCGCTGCAGCGATGATGAGAGAAATTGGCAGAAGGAACAAGATCGTGGTCGTCTGTGTTTTCTTCAGCAATTCGAAATCTTGCAGGTCATGACCAAATTGAGTGTAGCCCGCAATGCCATCAATTCCGAGCCGAGGCGCCGTAACCACTCGAGTTGGGATTCCATCGACAAGCACAGTTGACAAAATGGGATGCCTTGCCTCCTTTTTTGCGAGCGCATCGGGATCAAGAATTCTGGATTCCTGGCTGTTAAGGGGTCGCCCATCTAGTGTATATCGGATCGGTCTTCCAACGTCATCATTACGCTGCGGCCCAGAATCCGGTCCGTTGCTATTTGGCTGGGGCGGATTATTTTGCGGATCGTTGGGGCCGCCATAATCACCCTGCCTCTGCCTCCCCGGAAATGGGGTTGGCTCATTTGGACCAGGACCGTTTTGACCCGGTCCAATTTGACCGGGCCCTCGCATGCCCTGAGGTCCACGCTGGGCTCGAAAGATTAAATCTCGATCCAGCGAGTCTAAAAAAACTCTTCTCGTCTGCGAGACCAACAGGAATAGCCCGAGCCCAAGCGCCAACAACACAAAGACGGTGTTGACCAAGGCAAGTCTAAATTTGAGCGACACTAGTCATCCTCCGAAATGCGATATCCAAACCCATGAACCGTTTCGATGAGGCTCTTCGCCCGACCCAAGTCGATCTTCTTGCGCAAGGAAGTCACGTGAAAGTTGACCGTGTTCGACACGCTCTCTTCGTCGTTCCAAATATGCTCAATAATGTAATCCC
>JAYVXG010000166.1:0-2209 GCA_043785475.1 Armatimonadota bacterium | reverse complement strand
GCTTTTGGAATACAGGCTCTCCATCAACTGGTTTGAATTCTGGTTTAACTGCGCAACCAGAGTTGTTTGGGTGCAAAGGCGAGGCCTCGTTCTGCGAGTGGTGATGAACGTGGATAACAGGCCAGCTTTTCCCACGCCAGGCTCCCAGCAACTTCGCGATATTGGCTTCAGCCTGGGGATTATTTCGGGTACCCCAGTACAGTTCGTCGAAACCTTCTTGCATATCGATCAGGATCAAAGCCGGCCCGTGTCGCATGAGTCAATTTACCCTTTCCCCAAACAAGAATGGCGCCAATTTTTCATTGGCGCCATTACTGGTCATGACTAGATATTTGATTGATTAACGTGTAGTAACCCAGTTCGATAGTCCGCTCGAAGTATAGCTTGGGGCACCCGGTGCAAAACTAGCGTTCCAACCTGCCTCGTAACGCACCGACGATCCACCCGACATGGACACTGTCGAAGGGGTTCCTCCTGCGGTAATACTTCCTTGAAAAACGCTGCCGCCACTTAAGGTCACTCCACCATTGATGGCATAAACAACCCCGACGTTTGCAACGCCGGCTCCACCATTAATTTTGATTGAAAGATTAGGATCAGTGTTAAAACACATAAGTCCGCAATTCACCATGTCTGAAGCGGAATACACATTGCTATTCCCGTTAAATGTCTGAATGCCATCTGAAACGATTAACACGCCGTTATTGACAAGTTTACTTCCTCCATTGACCGTAATAGATCCGTGGACAAAGAGCACACAGGGTTTTGGTGCGGCTGGGTCGGCGTTGAGGGTTATCGTACTAGTGCCAGACATAGACAGATTACCAGTGATATACATGGGTGACGTCAACGTGCTATTCTTTGTGATTGAAACATTGCCGTTGACTATGTTGCCGCTTGGCTTGCTGGGTGTAGCGACCTGCGACTGACTGAGCCAAGTTGATCGCCAAGTCGAGGTGGTCGCAGAATCTGGAAACGGCATTGGTGATCCCATTTGACTTGTGCTATACGCTTTGTTGTTTAGATTGCTCGAAAGGTAGTAAGAAGCATTTCCATCGACATAAGCACCATTACCGTTTGCAGTTATCGTGCCATTTGCCATGACGCCGGCTCCATGTTTACCGGTCGGATCTTGGGTAAATGACCCGCCGGCAATAATGGCATTCCCGGCCGTTTTTATTGCAGCGTCACCGAAAGTAAAACCAGCCATTCCCGAAGCTGTCATAGTGAATGTTGCGCGAATCTTACTCTGAGACACGTTATTCGCGGCTACGCCAGTTCCTTCAACGGTGTAGAGATAAGTGAGCTGACCATTAACAATAGAACTGCTTGAACTGAGAACCTTCGAACTGTAAGTTCCATCCGCCGAGGTGGAGGAATTTCCCGCGCCCGAGCCCGCAAGTGATGTCGCAGCAACCGGGCTTACGTTGACACTGGAATTACCATGAACGTTTGCCATTTGGGCGTACTGAGTATAGATGCCCGCCTCGGCTAGATAATTGGCTTGTGATTTTTGCCAACCAAATTTTGTTATTCGACTCGAAGACATCGCCAGTCCGAACAATGCCATGCCAACGACAGAGACTGAAAGTAACAAACAAAGGCTTAGCATTGATGCATTACCTCGATTCCTCACTTCAACGTTTTTGTTTTTCATATTCCATGATTCCTAAGCCGACATCGGCCTGTAAGTTCGAATGTTTGAGTAGGTGCCGTTCTGCCTAGGGCAGGACTTGTCACCTGGAGTTGGAGATCAACGTCAACGCTGGTTACTTGCGACGGCGATACGGCGGGATCTGCAATATAAAGTGTATCTATCGAGTCTGGCGCGGATGGAGCCGTCACGAACGTCAGCGTCTGGGGCGCCGTAAATGTGTATTGACCAGGGCTAGAACCCATCTGGAGCACGGATCCGTTCTCGGTTACAGTAAGGTTTGCGTTCGTTGGTATTCCGGCCAGGGTGAATACCTTTGTGATGCCATCACCTATGACTCCCTGATCCGAAAAATAGGTCAATGTCATTGACTTGACATTTTTCGCGACGACCGCGCCGGAAACTGCAGGACGGGAACTTCCCACCGCTGGCCAAATCGTACGTTGGAGTTCGTAGGGGGCCGCAGAACCGACCAATTGGTAGGCAATAATGTCATTGGTTCCGAGAGAGTTACCGGCACTATCGTATGAAGGCGATTGCAGGATAATGCACTTC
>JAYVXG010000165.1:0-7405 GCA_043785475.1 Armatimonadota bacterium | reverse complement strand
ACGCGATGAAGGCCTTGGCGTCTGTCATCTCAGTCACGTCGGTGAATCCAGCGGTAAGAGGCCGAAGCTCTGAGATCGGAGTTTGGGTTCCTTTTGCTGCGGTTGGTGCTTTTTGCTTGCGATAGAAAGGATTGACGACCAGAACCGCGTAACCCGATTCGGCAAGGCGCTTGCCCATAGTCCGGAAGGCAGGTCGCAGACCGAAAATGTCTGGCCAAATAATGACCGCTGGTGCGGAGCCGGTGGATGGATACACAAAATAGGCGTCGCAAACTCCGTTGGGGGTTGTGATGTTAACCTCCATTTCGTTTACGGTCGCGGCATTTGCGACTCGCGGCAGGACGAGGGCCACGCCCGCTCCAACCATCAAGCCGAATTGCCTTCGGGTTACGAGCCCACGTTTTTCAAATTCTTGTTTGTCGTCTTCAAAATGATCCTGATCGCACATGTTTCTACTTTATCCGAATTTGGTTCTTTAAACAAGGTACTTGGATCCGGAGCGGACCCAGTTGCCATATACCGCTTATGCCATTTCCTTCTTCAAGGCATCGACGAGCCGCTCAATATCTTGTTCAGAGTTATATAGGTGGGTCGAGATTCTGTGCCCATTCATCCAAACTTTTGGAACTGTCTTGACCGAAAGGTTGTGTTTCGAGAGCAACGTCTTCGAAAAGGCCCTACTTTCGAAGCTATCAGGAAGGCGATAGGTCACCATCGGCGAGGCAAGAGCACCGGGAGGTGGACTCATAACACTAAGTTTTGCGATGCCGGCAACAGTATTGTATAACTTGTTTCGCAGTTCTATGTTGTGGTCTTCGATCGTTTTGAGGCCAATTCGATTAACGTAGTCAATAGCGGATCCAAGACCAATCACCCCTGGGATATTGCACACTCCAGAGGAATCCGAGTAGGCGTGGCGACCCCCCTGAAGGCATATTGGATCAACCTTCTTTCCGAGAGTTTCGCTTAAATATAGGAGCCCGGTACCCATGGGCCCAAGGAGCCACTTATGCCCACTCGTGACATATACGTCGCAGCCAAGTGACTTCACATCAACCTGTATTCCACCAATCGCTTGAGCGCCGTCAATTACCGAAAGGCAACCATGGCTTCGAGCCAGATCGGTCAGCTCTTTGACTGGCATTCTCAATCCGGTAGAGGACAAAAGATGAGAAAAGACGAAGACCTTCGTCTTTTCCTGGATAGCATTGGAGAACCGCTCGATGATTGCTTTGGCACTGTTTTCGCCGGGTGGAATTGGGATTACGTCGATGATTACACCGTGCTTGCGGGCCATGAAGTCCCATGCAGATCTTCCACCAGGATGCTCTTGATCCGTCGTGAGGATTCTGTCACCATTTTGCAACCCAATGGATTGCGCCAACGAGTTCATCCCGTCAGTCGTACTTCTGGTCAGGACTATTTCATCAAGTTTACAGCCGAGGATCGCGGCCGCCTTTCCGCGCACAGCCTCCATGAGCTCTTCCATAACCCCATAGGCATTCACCGTTGGACTTAGCTCGATTTTCTTCCAGGCGTCAATTGCGCTGTTCATCACTACTCGTGGTGTTGCGCCAAGCGAGCCAGTATTCAGATACGCGAGACCAGATTCGAACATGAAGTCACGAGCCGGAACAAGGCCCGTTAAATGGTAGGATTCGGAACTCGAAAAATGATTGGATGCCGCGTTAATCATTGGACTGGCGGCAAGCGAACCAAGAGAAGTTAGCAATAGCCTGCGAGGAAAAGTAGGTGAGTCCACCTGGTAATTTTAGCCTAAGCTATGATCGCAGAATGAAAGGTCAATTTGAGAAAGGTGACCCTGGATTCTAGTTTAAAACTCCTAGCTAAACGCGTAAACTGCGTTCAATCATGATTGCGACGCTCTCATTCCTTACTACTCTGGCTCAAATTCAGCGCGAATCGTCCGGCGGGCCACTCAAACTTGAGCAAGCCGCGTACGACGTGCAGTCTTACGACATCACTCTCAAGATTGATCCAAAGTCTAAAACCTTGTCAGGCATGACCCTCATGGATGCAAAAATTGTGATTCCTACCGCAAATATAGTGCTCGATTTAGACGACCCCTACACGGTCTCAAAGATTACGGACGGCAAGGAGGCCCTGAGATTTGACCGAGATAAGGGAACCATTCGCGTTTATTTTCCCCTCTCGAAGCAACCCGGCGAGAGCATTCACATCGAAACAACCTACTCCGGTACTCCGCATGAGGCCCGCAACGCCCCATGGGATGGCGGCTTCGTTTGGGCGAAGACCCTGAGCGGCGCTGATTGGATCTCAGTTGCTCTTCAAGGGGCAGGTGCCGACCTTCTTTTTCCTTGCAAAGACCATCCGTCGGATCGGGCTAACAATGCGACGATGAGGATAACTGTGCCGGATTCGTTGGTTGCAGTTGGTCCGGGCAAGCTGCAAAAGACCACCAAGAATACCGACAAAACCGCCACTTACACCTGGTACATGCCGTTGCCGATCAACAACTACTCGCTAGTGTTCAATGCCGCTCCGTACGATCTGGTCAGCGACACCTACCAGTCGGTTGGCGGACAGCGAGTACCAATCCAGTATTACGTCTTGCCCGAGAGCAAGGCGAAAGCTCCGCTTCTGATCGCCGAGCAAAAGAAATACCTTGCCTATATGGAGAAATATTGCGGTCCGTTCCCATTCCGAACCGTTAAAGCGGGAATCGTTGAGACTCCCCACCTCGGCATGGAGCATTCGACGGCGATCGCCTATGGAAACAAGTATCGATTTGCCGCCGACGGACTCGATTGGCTGCTCCTTCATGAATTTGGGCATGAGTGGTGGGCAAATCTCGTCTCCGATGCTGACTGGCGCGACATGTGGATCCACGAGGGATTCCAAAGCTTTATGGATACTTTCTACATTGAGCAAATTCGAGGCAAGGATGCCTACTTTGCGGCGATGAAAGCTCGGCGGCGCAATGTCACCAATAAGGCTCCAGTTGCACCTCGCGAAGAAACATCTAGCGAGGCATACGGTGGCGACATTTATGATAAGGGCGCGCTGACGCTCAATGCTCTGCGATACCTCGTCGGAGACGAAGCGTTTCTTCGTTCGATCCGCCGAATGGCTTACCTGACCCCGGAATCGGAAACGTGGGCGGACGGACGGGCGATGCGCCTGGTGACCACGGATGATTTCCTGACCATCGCCTCTCGCGAGTCTAGGCAAGATTTACGATGGTTCTTTGAAGTATATGTCCGCCAAGCCAAGTTGCCATCACTGAAGTCAAGCATCTCGAATAAAGTCCTTCACCTCGAATGGGCTGCACCCGGCAACCTCCCATTTGCGATGCCAATTGATGTCGTGGTCGATGGCAAGACAGTGCGAGTTCCGATGACCGGTGGCAATGGGATGGTGCCGTTTACGGGAGTTGACCCGGTCGTCGATCCAAAAGGTTGGGTCCTTAGACAATAATCCGACGGTGAAAAGAAAGGTGCCTGGACAGTGCTGATAGACGGCACTTCGCTTCGATCGAGACTCCTCAGCAATAATCACAAACAATCTCCGAGCAGAGGCTCGTCGGCAAACCGGAGCGTCGGGTACCTCGCTCATCGCGTAGAGCGGGTTGATAACTGGAATAACTTTTTCGGATGCCATGGGATCGCAAATTATTTATGATGTTTTGACTAGAGATGATCGGAACAGATCGTGAGGTTCGTCATTACATCTACTTGACGACGGACAGTAGACAGGTGTATGCTATTTACATGGCAGAAATTGACATGTTGATGAAGGCGCTGGACGATGCCCACTGGGAATTCAGCCTCGTCTTCGAAGGGCTCTCCGACGATGACTTATGGCGACGAGCGCATCCGAAACTGTTGAGTGTAGGGGAATTAGCGGGACACGTTGCCTATTGGGAAGCACAAGGCATAACGCTGGAGGATTCACCAGACTTAATTCAGAGTCCGCTGGTGGACAAGCGGTTCGATTACTACACCAACGAGGTCGAGAGGCCGGTCGTCCTGGAACTAGGAGTCGAAGCCGTCGCCACCGAAATTAAGCGCGTTCATGGGTTGGTGAAAGCCAAAATTATCGCGACCGTTCCAAAGTTATCTGATCCGGTTCCGGGGCGTCCGTCGTTCACGTGGGTGCAGCATTTGCAATATCAAGCGTTTCATGCGGCATATCACACCGGTCAGGCATATTCCGTGCGGCACATCCTGGGACATACGACGACGGACAACTGATCTTGTCAAAGAATGGTCCGATGTGGCTGACTTCTATTGATGGCTATTCATGTTGATCTGGGAGAAATTGCGATGCACATGACGAATCAGAACGAAAACTGCCCGGAATGGCTACGAGGCTTTGAAAGCATTTCCCAAGTCATAGAGAAATATCCGAAGCGCCTCAATATGATCGACACGGTGCCGTCTTACGAGTCATATAATTGGATGGAAACCTTCTCCGAAGAACAAGGAACCTGTTCGTTCGGTCCTCCTGGACGTCCTTCAGAAAAGGAAGCCATTTCGGAAGTTCAAAGACAAATTGTACGATTTTCCCGACCAAATATTAGCCGACTGGTACGCATACGAAACGAATCGTTCGGAGGCCATGGTTCAAAAGTGGTTGGAAGATAACCACATAACGTTTGAAGTGAAGAGTCATTTATGTAGCTGCCCTAATTTCTTTGGTTTGCCGTTCGCGTGAGTCTGCTTACGCAGACATAGGCAAATTGAATTTCGAAGGTGTACTATTCTCGGACAGGAACAAATCGATGCAGGTGTCTAGCTCTGGAGGAGCGAGTCTGAAGGGCCTATCCGAACTCGTCGGCGGTCTCGAAACGTGTCGGCGTCTTTCTCATCGATTCCACGAAAGAGTCGCGCGGGATGCCGAACTACACAAGGTTTTCCCCAAAAACATGTCTCATCTCAGCGAGCATTTCGCCCTTTTCCTGAGCGAGCGCCTTGGTGGTCCGCCCGCGTACACCGCGAAGCGCGGAAAGCAGAGCCTTCTCTGTCGTCACGCCCATCTCTCAATTTCGACCGATGAGTCGGACAGATGGCTTGGTCACATGTTTGCCGCTATCGATGACGTTGGAATTGCGGAACCAGCAAGCGCACAATTGCGCGAGTTTTTCACCGAGACTGCCAATACTTTGACTGATCCTTTCCTCCCGCTCTATAATCTGCCCCTGGATGAATTACACGCGAGGATCAAGCAGGAACCGGACATTTTGCAACCCTCTCAGATGGGACACAGTCTGATAAGGGAAGCGGTCAGCCGATGGGATGCTCCGCGAGTTCAGCTTCTCTTGGAGGCCGGTGCAAATCCGAACTCTCAAGAGCCGTTGGGCCACGGACCCCTCTACCGAGCAGCTAATTCCGATATTCCAGGCACAGAATCTGATGGTAGGGAAGTCGTTGAACTTCTAATCCGGTTCGGCGCGGCAGTAGACCGACAGAGTGGACCCGGTAAATCGACTCCCCTGCACATGGCCGCCAGGCGTGGCCACTTGTTTCTTGCCGAGGTACTACTCCATGCGGGGGCAAATATCGAGCAAAAGGACGCAAAAGGAGAGACGCCGCTACGCAGAGCAGTTAACTGCAACCAGGAAGCCATGGTGGTCTTTCTCCTTTCTCGGGGAGCGAATGCACTGACAAAAGACAAACTCGGGCAAATACCCATCGATCGAGCCCGAACCCAGGCCATCCAGGATGCTCTGAAGCGTTTCGGAGCGGCCGAATAATCTTCGTTGACCGTGTCCGACCATCCTAGGATGCCTGCTCAACTGCATTGTAGAATACATAGATTTGATAGTCCGACTTTGGCTTTTGTGCGACTGTCGGCGCCGGCTCTGATAGTGATTGCACAACCACTGGAATGGTCAGCACCATTGCGATAACTGTCCACGCATATATTGTGATAGTGGCAATTCCTTCTCCACCGCTAGCCTGCCGAAAGACCCTTGCTTGTGCGAAACAATCCATCGTGGTATTATGCGAAAATGTTGGTCCAAGCTGTGTTCCTTTCGTCATTGTGGACTGGAAAGTTTCTCCAATCCGCAACTGACGGGGCAGGTGTCGTTCACCGGGTAGAAAAGCAGTCCGATAAGATCACGGGTGAAGTTTGGGAAGCCCCTTCGGCGGACGAGGCTCATCCGCGCTGGCGCCGGTCTGCTACGTTTGATGCTAAATCGGGTGGATGCTCACAGATAGTGGCGGAGAGCTACCAGTTTGACCGCCAGCAGCAAATGACTGGTGGATTCCGAGTCTCGTATAAGTACAAGGGAGATGTGGCACAGGCGGCTACGGCAGAGAGACTCGCCGCCGACGGTACCTGGCATGTAGTCACGTACCGGGTTAATGGGCCTTCACTCATTGCCATCGGCATGCCGTTTTCGGTCCAAATTCAAGAAATTGATGGCAGACTTTCCCGGCCGCTTGCGTCAGGGTCGACTGTTGTTTGGAATGGCATGGCCTTACCGGTTGAAGATCATGGGAAAGTCGTAGTACCCTTCATCTCAAGAGAATATGGCCGTTATCGGTTCGACTTCCAGATCCATCCAGTAGTGGTACAGGAAAGTTTGCCTTTGGGCTATTTTGCCCCTGTAACTTCGAGTGTAGCGGAGGCAATGTGGGAGGGCCAAGGGTCAGATCAGATTAACAAAATTAAACCGATGATCTCGGGATGGGACGGAATCAAACTGCTTGGCAGTGGTCTCCAGGGTAATTGGAAAGTTTCGCTTGGTCGGCTCGGGGGACAATCGTTGGCCTTAACAAGCCGGGTCGGCTCGCCACTTGAGCAAATTGTTACAGACTCACTTCCACCGCTTGGCGATGGAGACAGCCAACTCAAAGTCACGAGCCCATCTGGACAAGAATTTGAATCGTCGTCGCCTCTCCGTCAGCCTGACTTCAAGTACACCGAGAAGCGGGCCGAATTGGTGGGAAGAAGGGGTGACTATACCTTTACGGCGAATACGGAGGGCTATATTCGAATATTTGGTGGTGATCCGCATATAGCTTTAGATGAGCGTGTCTTCGCAATCTCGCCCGAGCACCCCCACACGGTCGGCTACACCGCTCTTTCGCCCGGCGTCTTCAGCCTTACCTTCGAATTTCTGACCGATATCCGGGAGCATGACGATGACCCACCGTGTACCGGTGACGTTGGAAAACCGGTGGTGAAAAAATCAGGTGGTAAGACAACGGTGGACGTTCCGATCACCGTCAAAGGTTTGGATGGGAAGGGCGTGTCGGGCGATGCCGAAGTCGGCCTCGGATCTCCCAGTGGAGTTGATACCCAGACTGCTCACTGTGGAAAGGACGGTAAAGGGACCGCCCATTTTGAACTCGCTTTCGACGTTGACCTCGCCAAACTATTGCCGAGAATCCTCAAAGCTCCCGCTCACAAG
>JAYVXG010000164.1:0-2210 GCA_043785475.1 Armatimonadota bacterium | reverse complement strand
CCACAATTCTGCGCAATGGCCAATTTACCTTAGGTAAGGTTACAGCTAAGACTGAAGAGATGGCCGACGGTGGGGCGGCCCTCGACCTCCACATATTTCTGGAGGTTCTTTGTGCTAAAAATATTAAGAAGCGATTTCATTAAAGCTGCCGGCGCATCCGTCATTGCTCCCGACCTATTCAAAGAGATTCTCAGGCTCTTTGACGAAGGAAAAGGCACTGAAGAAATTGTGGAAGCACTTCGAATTGCCGTACCCCAATCCGACGCCGACACGATCATCACCAATCTCAGAGCGTTGACCAATCCCGGTGTAACCTTCTCGTTGGACCCAGAACAGCACCCCGACAACACGATTAGGCCGGGACAGCCGCTTCATTTCACGTGGCAGGTCCACGACTGGCGATTCGGCGAACCGACAGGCAAAGACCTTCTGGGATATGAGAATGCGGTTGCCTCGCTCCATGTGGTGAGCCGGAGCGCGACCGGACGAGGCTCCGTGCCGGCATGGACGGGGTCTGACCGTACAGTCATCGTGGATCCGTCCCTCGTACCGCCGCTCATGTATCGTGTTGGCGGGATCGACTTCCACGAACTGGTATTGCGGGTCAAACAAACCCCAGCAAGCGCCACCGACATCTCGGCTCGGATTCATCTATTAACCGTTCGTGAGGATGAACCTACGTGGATTTGGGCAACAGGCGATCAAACGGTAGAGTGGCGACAAGGATACACAATGCGAGGTCGCATTCGAAACAATGCCGCATATACGTCGCTCACGCTCAACGCCATTCTGCATCAGGATGCGATCACTTTCGACAATCCGCTAATCCCAGCAAGTGCCGTCTCTTTGCCAACGCCACAGGTCGTCACCCGTTCCGAATACATAGATATACCATTTGCACCCGAAATTCGGTGGACCTGGGACCCGAACAACTGGCGATGGTTCAACAATGTTCTGCTGGTCATAATTGGGAGCCTTCAAAGAGACTTCCGTTATACAGTGGCAATTAGCGGCTCGGATAGCTACGGAAACCAGTACGATTCTCTTTCCTCGACTCAGCACGTTTTGGTGTATGTTCCAGCTTCCAAACGTGCTGCTCTGTTGGTGGGCTTCACTGCCCAATTAGTTGCGGCTGCCGCCGTCATTATGGCAATCGCCTGTCTGCCAGTTCCTGCCTACGGGCTGATTGCCGCCGCGGTATGGATGAGCGTTGCGACAACCGCCGAGGCGATCGCCCAATTTGGGGCCGCTCTCGCGATCGATCCTCCCGAACTCGACGTCAATTTTCTAGAAATGGTTCCGCTCCCTCAAGGAAAAAAAGAAGATCAGGGTAAGAAGGGAGATCAAAGCAATCCGCAAGATAGATCAGGACAAGCGCCAAGCCTTGCAGAATTCCTCATTTTCGCCCGGCGGATCATCCAGATTCCGATATTCCTCAGCGAAGTCGAAGGCAAGATGATGGGCGCAAGGCAGGCCCAAGACGCGAATGGTATCAAGATGCAAAACGGTAGCTATATGAAGGGTCTTCAAGCTATGATTTCCGACACCCATAGCCTGCTCGAGCTCTTGCCAGTCGTCCAGAAAGAGCTGGAAGTCTTGCCATTTGACTCGCAGAAAATCCAGGCGGCATCTCAAACCGTGTCGAAAGGCTTCCCGCAAGATGTCGTGGCACTCCTTGACAAGGCAGAAATGCCCAAAGAGCATCGTTTACTCCTCGAAGAAGCAATGATGAACGCCGATATCATGAAGCAGAGTCAAGAAATCCGATCCGCCACCGAAAAGTTAGCGACTGCAATCTCGGAACTCACAATTGAAACAAGGGACATTTCGACGAAGGTCTTTGCTCCAAAGCGTACGAAGCAAAAAGGCCTGACCCAGGCATGATTATTCCAGCGGAAATTTTTCCGCTGGAACCACTTCATTTGAAATTTACGGTTTCGAGTAAGGCCATCATTGCCCAGCACGTTCCGTTGAACGACGAATACTGCGATTGCCCGTGCGGAAAACCACCGTCAAAATAGTTATTCGCCGGAATCGCTCGCTTGTTAACAAACCATGAGCCATCCTCGTCTTGGGTCCGCAAGAGATACTTCACGCCCTTTTGATACGCTGCGCTCGAAACCGAAACTCCGCCGCCTTCCCGAAGAGCGTACAGGGCCTGTCCGGTTGCGTAGGCATCGCTTCTCATTCCCGGGAGCTGTGCCCATCCG
>JAYVXG010000163.1:0-2216 GCA_043785475.1 Armatimonadota bacterium | reverse complement strand
TAAACAAGTATCTGATCGGCCTCGGAAGGGAGCCGTTTGCTAACGATGCAATGACGTTAAACCAGATTATTTGGAGCGTGGTTGAAAAGGACCTAAAGCTGTCTAAATCGGTTTACAGATCAACCGTTACCCTTGGCAAAAAGATGATGATTCTGGAACCGAAGAATCCGATGAGCATGGACACATACGCTCTAGCATTGTGGAGATCGGGCAACAAGGCGAAGGCTTTAGAAATCCAAAAGAAAGCGGTCGCTCTCGCCAGTGCCGACAAAGGGCTCCCGGTCGAAACGGTTACGGAAATGAAGGGCCGACTGAAGCAGTTTGGCGGTTAACGGTTCGAAGCTGTCTCGTCCGATCCGATCTGGATTGAGCGAGAAGATGTTTGGTCACCGGCTACTGCGTCTACCCGGCCACATCCTCGGAATGCACCGAGGAGCATCGTAATAATCGCGATTGCAACCCAAATCCCGTAAGGACCCACTCGACTTAGTCCATAAATCGTGCTCTTGGCCTGGTGAACAACGGCGGCGGGGCGAAACTCAATATTCTGCTTTGCGCAGTCAGGGCAACGCGGCCCAGCCGGACCGATTGCCGCACATTTTGTGCAGATGGGTTTTAGGCAACGGCCGCACTTCAGATTGGTTTGTTCCTTAGGGTGTCGGTAGCAAAATTCAGCATCCTCGTCTGACGGCCTTGTTTGATGCTTATCGTATTCGACGAAATCAAGTCCACAGCGTCCACAAAATTGGACGTCATCTTCGTTTTGCCGACCACAACGAGGACATGATTTCATTGATTCGCTCAGTATAACTCCGGTACCCTCTAACTTGTGAGCGATCTCCTTCAAATTGGCAATTCAAACGAGCGACCAATGCCACCTAAAGCCGAGGACATAAACCTCAATTTTAGTGAACAGGCCATCTCAGAATTAGATGCTCTCAAAACCCACTATCCAGATTTGAAATCGTGCATCCTGCCCGCACTTTGGATCGCGCAACGGGAATACGATGGATTTCTTAGTGATGATGCAATTTCCGAAGTTGCCCATCGCCTCAAGCGCAGTGCGGCAGAGATTCAAGGGGTCGCTACGTTTTACTCGATGTACAACACCCAGCATCATCCGGGCCGCCACAAGATTGAAGTGTGTACGTGCCTTTCTTGCCACTTTAACGGCGCGTTTCGAGTGCGGGATTACATTTCACAGAAGCTCGGCATCAAGAACCGAGAAACCACTGCGGATGGAATGTTTATGTTGGAAGAGGTCGAGTGTCTCAATGCTTGTGACCGTGCCCCGGTCTTGCAAGTTGGGGACCAGTATCATGGTCCGGTCGATGAGAAATCCATCGATGCTTTGATTGAGAAACTCAGAAATACTGAGGTAAGCACGGTGATACAGATGGCTGACCAAATCGTTCAATGTCAGCTCAGGGCGCCCGAACGAACCGGTTCGATCAGCTAACGACCGTCGTTTAGATCAACCTCTAGCCGGTCTCCAAAGGTAAACTTCGATTAGATGGCTGAGCACAAGCTTCTTCTCAAATATGCCCATGACCCAGCGTATAAAACGCTGAAGGGGTACCAATCAGCCGGCGGCTATGAGGGTCTTACCAAGGCTCTTAAGATGGAGAAACAAGCCGTCATTGACGAAGTCAAGGCTTCTGGGTTGCGTGGCCGTGGTGGAGCGGGATTCCCTACTTGGATTAAGTGGAACGGACTAGCTAAAGAAAAGAAGACCGAGCACTACGTGGTCTGCAACGCGGACGAAGGCGAACCTGGCACTTTTAAGGATAAGCAGTTGATGGAGACGTGCCCGTTTCTTCTCGTCGAAGGTATGACTATCGCCGCCTACGCAGTTCAAGGTGGAATCGGCTACATCTATATCCGCGCAGAATTTCTCGACGCCGCAAAAGCCGTTCGAAATGCCATCGACGAGGCTTACGCCAATAATTTACTCGGCAAGAATATCTTAGGCACCGATTTCTCGTTCGACCTCCACATTCACCTTGGGGCTGGCTCCTATGAGTGCGGGGAAGAGTCGGCGCTAATGTCGAGCCTGATGGGTGAGCGAGGAATGCCTCGTTTGAAGTTTCCTCACGCGCCCTTGCCAACGGTCAGTGGAGTTTGGGAAAGCCCAACACTTTTGAATAATGTCGAGACATTCGCCTGTGCCTGCCCAATCATCGTGGACGGCGGCGAAGCGTATTCAAAGCTGGGAG
>JAYVXG010000162.1:0-2217 GCA_043785475.1 Armatimonadota bacterium | reverse complement strand
AAATTCCGTGATCGTTGTTACAACGGACTGCGAATCCGGTGTCAATCTTGATCGGAGCGCCCCCTGCCGCCGGAATTCTATAAAGCAGACCTTGGCTGTTATAGATGAGGTCTTTGCCATCGGGAGTCCAGTTTGGCGCCTCCATGTGATCCTCAAAAACATGAACGACTCGCCGGTCGGTTGAGCCGATGTCAACACTTTCAAGGGTGCTGTAAAGAGTTGCTGCGCCTTGCTCGACTGGGTAAACCGAGACTCGACTGAAGTTTGCCGTCTCGGAGACATCCACGTCGTGAGAACAGACTCCGATACCAATAAAATAATCTCCCGTGAGATCCAACCGAACAGAGGCTCCTGAGTAGGTGTCATTGACTCCCGCAAAAACACAGTTTCCGATGCGAGTAAGTTTGACTTGAGTTGGCCCTTTTATATTTGATTGAACTTCGTGAGTGGTGCCTCCAGCCGCCTTACGGTATTGGAGACTCGTCAGGCCATCCCCATGCACCGCAATGTCGGCATAGGCAGAGTTTGCATCGAGACTTTGACGGATGATGAGACAAGCCTTTCGATGAGCATTCTTTCCGGCTCCAATAAAATTTGTAACTGCCTCGATTGATTGATTCCCGGCGACCTTTTTGTAAACGTAATGAAAAGCGTCTTTGTCGAACCACATGTTGAGGCCACTCCCGACCACCGTATAGGTTTTGCTCGGTTCGTCATAGCTCGCAGAGCCGGCAAGTTTGATTTCCCCTATGTCGGAGTGCGCATCGAAGATGCCAATTTTTTCGTCGGTCACGCTAAATCCTAGCAGATGCGCTACTAAAATGAGTGAAACGAATGCCATTGCCTATTTTTACCAAACCACCGTCCACTAATGCGTCAGTTCTGTCGGATGCATGACCAGTTCGTCGATGAAGTGGGGTTCGTTAAAGTTTCCTGAACTCTTCGATGGCTCGCCGTCGAGCCCGAAGTTGAAGCAACCGAGCGAATGGGAGTCCAGCCCAGAATAAGAACGAATGTGGGCTAGCAGTGCTTTCCACCGTTATCGTTAACTCGTCGTTGGCTCGAGTTAAGGTAGCGGTCCAGATTCCCTTTCCGTGGTGTCTTTCGGTTGTGACATATCCGATTTTGCACATGTCTTCTCGTCGCTCGGTCACGTAAATTTCGACCATAGACCAGAACCTGAGTGGGCCAAGCGGGGCTATTTGTTGAATCCGGTCGCCAGGTATGATTTGGCGGTTTTCGTCTTGATGAAGGCCAAAGAATTCGACCGCATCGGGAGGATAATAGTCGCCATTAAGCATTTTGTCTGAGATGGTTCTAAAGCGCTCGCCAGCAGGATCGGGACCAAGGTCTTCGGTAAGTGAGTCTCGGAAGCAAACGAAAGCGGGACTTCCCCCATCAATAGGGGACCAAGTGAGGGGTGCTGTCACGCCGTCTTCAAACCTTGCCCTGATCTTGGCTTCCATATCATTCTTTCCTACGTATAATACGATTAGAGATTTCAGAAAATTATGAAAGTTGTCATTCCAGGCGGATCGGGGCATGTGGGTGCGACTCTCATTCGACACTTTCGCCAGGTGGGATGGGAGATTGTGGTCCTGGCTCGTAACCAATTTCATGCAGAGGGAGTTAAAACGGTTCCGTGGGACGGATCGAGTTTGGGATCATGGCAGGCAGAGTTAGATGGAGCCGATGTCGTGATCAACCTCGCCGGGCGGTCGGTCAACTGCCGCTACAATGTTGCGAACCTCAATGAAATGATGGCGAGCCGTGTTGACTCCGTGCGAGTGATTGGTGAGGCGATTGCTGCCTGTAAGAACCCTCCCAAAGTGTGGCTTCAAGCCAGCACGGCGACGATTTACGCCCATAGATTTGACGCGCCGAATGACGAATTTACGGGAATCATCGGCGGACATGAACTTGGCGCACCGTTTACTTGGAATGTCAGTATTGATATCGCCAAGGCTTGGGAAGCCGAGCTAGATGCAGCGGTGACGCCAGGCACTCGAAAAATTGCGATGCGGAGCGCAATGACGATGTCACCAGACCCGGGAAGTGTTTTCTATGTATTAGCAGTCCTGACTCGCCGCGGTTTAGGGGGAAGACTCGGTGATGGCAGGCAGTTCGTTTCGTGGATTCATGAGCTTGACTTTATTGGGGCAGTTTCGTTTTTGATCGAGCGTGAGGACATATCGGGGCCAGTGAATATCTGCTCTC
>JAYVXG010000161.1:0-2219 GCA_043785475.1 Armatimonadota bacterium | reverse complement strand
CAAACACTCCGTTCAAAGGCAAATTCCATTGCTCTGCAAACGCTAAGGTCGCGTCTTCCTCTACGGTCAATTCTCGACGATTTTGGTCCAAGTAGCGAACAATTGGTCCAAATATCTTACGATCGACCGAATCTTCGCGAACTGCAATTGGATTTAAGAAGCGGCAGGTAAACCAGTCAGAACTTGAATCGACGATGGTCTTTCGCTCGGGTTCTTCTGGCATTTGCTTTAAATCAAAGCCATCAGGACCAGACATTGGGTCGTCCAAAATCATCACCACATTTGGATTTTTGATTTGAGACAATGCGAGATCTGGCGCTATAAACGTTAATGGGTCAAATTTTTCTGGCTGAATGATCTTTTTCAGCAGGGCTTGCCTCGCAACGCTGGGTTGATTGCGCCCCATATTTCTCTGGTAAATGAGGTCGATAAACTCCTTCATTTCTCCCTTTGGTGCCGTCTGCTCCGATTTCTTTTCATCGACGGTTGTCACCTCTCCCTCAATCAGCCCAGATATGACTTGCCGTTGAGAAGGTCCTTCGTTAGAATCATCCGAGGCGTCAACATTGCTCGAAATACTCTGTTCACCCTTGGTGCTATACGCACTGATCTCGACATTCTCTTGACTGAGATTCAGGGTCAAAGTGACGGTAGACAGGCTTTCTTTAAGCATCGGCTCCCGGCTATTATTGAGACTTCCAAAGCTGCCGTCGTAATTATTTTCGTCGCTACCTCCGACATTCTTGGCCTTGACTTTAACTGGATCAATTCCCGCGACCTTAATCCATAAATTCTGCTCCCGAATGACCTGATTCAGCAGGTCGTCAACCGGAAAAGGAATCGCAATCTGCATCGCCGTCGGTCGGTTGCAATAAACGACTTTCGGTCGATCCTTGCTCAACTTCATGAACATCTGTGGCGTTATCCGTCGAGCAATCTGAAGTCCGAGTCGTTCGGTCGGATTGTTCGAGTCAATCTCGCTCAGTCGCTTGTCCAGCAATTCGCCGTTATCTTCCGTTCGCTCAACCTTTGTGAGCGCGATAATCGACTGTTGAAGTTTCTTACAGGTCACCTCATTAAACTCCGGCAACTTCTCTGCCCTTTTCTGAATTCGGCCGACGAATAATGTGAACTTCTTCAATCGCTCGGAGTTGTAAACCGCTCGATCCTGAGCAATTTGATCTGGTGTCTGGGCAAGTCGCCAACCGTCAGGTCGATGCTCCCACGTTGCGTTGAGCGCCTTGGCAATTTTTTCCTCCAATTCTTGTGGAAGAACGTCCTTGCATTTGACCAGTATGACGTCGTTAAGGAGAGTTCGGCCAACGACCAGAGAATTGAGACCAAGCGTTTGCGCAAGAACGGGCGCGGCGTTTTCCAATCTCGCAGCTCGAAGTTCAAGGGTGACTTTGGGTTGTTGCCGAGAGGCAACCAAAATCCCTGTGACAATTGAAAGAAACATACGGCGGCCCCTCTCTTATGTTACTGCTGAATTCCAATTATAAAGGTGGAGGATTGATTCTGGTTGGATAGCCACCGTAAAATTGACCATTTTCTCTGTCGTTTTTCTCCGCCTGGGCATATCCCTTTTTAACTTCGTCAAGAATACTTTGCGGGAGAGTTTTAGCCGTATAAACCGTCGGATCAGTGATGAGCGTTTGAGTGAGGGCCCAACTGAAATACAACAAGTTGCTGACCTTTAATTTCATCGTAACCACTCGCTTCGAGGCGGCCCGGATGTTGTTTTCGTCAATTCGATTGTACTGCTGAACTTCCCATCGGTACCGCTGAGGATTAGTCAACTTAAACAGATAGTCTCCAAGGGCGGTCGCAGTCATAGTGCGTCCGGAGCCGTAAAATTCATCACCTTGCGGCTCGGGACGACCGCAATAAAATTCGGACGTAGACACATCCTCCATTGTCAACATAAGGTCCTTTGTTAGGCCCTTGGGAAGGATGAAGGTTTTTTCTTCATATATTCCGCCGTACATCAATTCCTGCAATGTCTGAAAATCTCTTTGTTGACTTTCAGTCATTTTGCCCATTTCGGAATAATCCATTTGGACTCTGGCTTCGTATCGCTGCGAAAGGAAAATTGCCCGATAGAACTCTTGTTTCGTTTCTTGCGGCAAAGCAGAAAATGGAATGCCACCTTTCTTGGCCCGTTCTCGCTGACCTGGAGACATTGATCCATAGATTCGGAGAGAAGAGCGAGAGTTATA
>JAYVXG010000160.1:0-7463 GCA_043785475.1 Armatimonadota bacterium | reverse complement strand
CTAGCCTCAGCATCCAACCTTCTTTAGCCTCAGCCGCCAACCTTCTTAGCCTCAGCCTCCAACCTTCTTTCGCCTCAGCACCTCCGGTAACTAGGCAGAGATTTGTCCTGGTCCTTAGTACTGAGGCAACCGGCTCTCTTTAGCCTCCGCACCTCCGAAGACTAGGCCGAGTTTGTCCTGGTCCTCAGTACTGAGGCAACCGGCTCTCATTAGCCTCAGCACCTCCGGTAACCAGGCCGAGCTTTCTCCTGGTCCTCAGTACTGAGGTAACGGGATCAAAAAATAGTAAACCCATGCCAAAGATTCAACTAGAAATGAGCCAGCTGCACGAGGGGCAGCAAAATGTGCTCGACAACGCCGGGCGGTTTAACGTTGTGGTGCGCGGGCGGAGATGGGGCAAGACATTTCTTGGCCAAGATATCGCCTGCATCGCGGCTACCCAAGACAAACTGGTAGGGTGGTTCGCCCCAAACTACAAGTACCTCACCGAGAGTTTTAAGGCGATCCGGAGGCTGCTCGGTAACGCCGTGATGAGTTCCAACGCGACCGATAACCGGATCGAATTGTTTGAAGGCGGCGTGATCGAATTTTGGACACTCGAGAACCCCGACGCGGGACGCTCGCGAAAGTATGACGTCGTGATCATCGACGAGGCGGGATTGGTTTTAGAGCTTGCCGATCGATGGCGAGAGGCGATCCGGGCGACCCTTTTGGACCGAAAAGGAATGGCGTGGTTCTTTGGAACCCCCAAGCCGCCGCGGTCAGTTCAGCTGAAGCATTACGCGTTCTACCAGTTCTACCAACGGGGCCAAGAGGGACTGAACGGCTGGCGGTCGTTCCACCGGCCATCGCGCAATAACCCCCACCTTAGTGGGTCTGAGATTGACTCGATGCGGTCGGAGCCCGGCATGACGCAAAGGGTGGCTCGACAAGAGATCGACGCTGAATTTCTTTCCGAATCGACAGATGCCCTGTGGACGATGGAGTTGATCGAGCCGTATCGCCGCCGTCGACATGCTTCGGTGGAGAAGCTGCGCACGGTTTTGTTTTTAGATCCTGGGAATTTTAGTACCGCCGATAGCGCGGACCCAACCGGAATCGTCATTGCGACCAAGGGTTCGGACGGGCACTTTTACGTCGAGAACGACCTTTCGGGAGCGTACACCCCCAACCAGTGTGCTCGGCTAGTAGTGAATGCTAGTGAGCATTATGAGGCGAAAGTGTATTTCGAGTCGAATCAGGGCGGCGAGTTTGTTCGCTCTGCAATTCGGAATGTCTCGCCGATTAGCGTGACCGGCATTCCTTCTACGCAGGGGAAGGAGCAGCGAGCATTAGCTCCGCTGGGATGCTACGAGATGGGGCTGGTGCACCACGAATTTGAGTTTTTAGATATGGAGAACGAGATGGTGAACTGGAATCCGTACGACACAAAAATGGCGTCACCGAACCGGATGGACGCTCTGGTTGGGGCTTTGAATGTTTTGATGGGGAATGTTTCGATGGGGATGACGCGGAAGGAACTGGTTCGGAGAAGTTAGGTGAGTTTTAAGGACGTGCGAGTGCATGATCATCCACCCCGTCATCTTATTGGGTTTCTTAGAAGCCTTGAATCTGCGACCGCCTTCGGGGTCGGAAACTTCCACGGCCCATCCGGGGGACTTCGTCACCCCGGTTAAGTTCTGGGACCACCTTCGGGGTCAAAGAAAATATGGAGCTGGGATTATGGAACGTAGAGGGGGATCCTCCAACATGGCAATCCAGACCAGAAAGACAGCTATTTATACACGCTCGAAACTACATACCAAAAAACAATGATTAACGAGAATTTGATTGAAATTAAGACCTTTGTCGTGCCGCATCCCGACGAGGTGCTCGCCGAGATGGTGGCGAAGGTGCAAGCTTTGCTAGGTCGAGTTGCGGTTTTGTGCGACCCTCACGTCGAGCAGCAAGGCAACCTCTTAGTAGCTCCCGGAAAGTATAAGGGGTCTCAGGATTCGGACTCGGGGACGGTACTTGCATCAGGCGTGCCCGCTCTGAAAGTAGGCGACCGGGTCGGTTTTTTGCCGATGCACGGATTGCGGTGCAATTCAGACGAATTTGACTGGGTGCCTGACGGTATGGAAGTGCGTTTTTACGGAATCTCGTGCCCTTACTACGAATCGCTAGTAATTTTGGAAGGTTAATATGACTGAAATAGATACAAATGAGCCGGCAATCGGCAAACCGGTCACTTTGACCGACGAAGAAAAATCCAAACTAATTCTGGCCCTCTGCGACCAGGTGGACGCATCGGAAAGTGCCAAAGAGCGAGTGAAGGACCGGTGGGAATCGGTTCAGCACATCTACAACTGCGACGATCAGAGTTCGACCCTGCACGTGGTGGAAGGCTGGAAGCCCGTCATCCGTCCGCTGTACCGGCAGAAAGCCGACAAGATCGCCAACGTTGTGCGCTCGGCGTATTTCTCGATCAAGCCGTGGGCGCAACTTATTGACAGTTCGGGAGCCGAACCAGTATCAACCGTCGAACGAACATTGCAGTACTTCCTCGAGGACTCGCCAATGAAGACGGTAAGCAAGGACGTTTTCCTCGATATGGTCCACTTCAACTGTGGGGTCATGAAGTGTAGCGCGACCGAGACCGGCCAGCTCGACGCGACGAGCATTCACCCGCACGACATGATGTTTTATCCGTGCCAAGTGAAGGATCAAACCAAGTGCAAAACCATCGGCCATCGGTCATCGATGATGCGCTGGGAAGTCGAAGAGTTGGTGCAAAGCACGGTGTATGCAAGTGATGTTGACTGCCAAAAACTGGGCGTTTCCGGCGAAGCAAATTCCCACACGATGAACGAAACGTTGACCTCGGCGGTGGTTGCCGACGACGACCAGATTGCGTTTTGGGAGGTGTGTACAAAGCTCAAGCTGTCGGGCGATACGAAGCGCGAATGGTACATTGTTTGTTTGGAAACCGAATCCCGGCAACTCCTCAGTATTGAACGATATCCGTACTCTGTTCCGTGGTATTTCATTTTCAAAACTGGGACGAAGGAGAAGAATATGTTCCCCCGCGACTCGATCGGGGCGATCTTCCAACACCTCCAGTTGAACTACAACGACATCCACACCATCATCTTCCAGGGTGCGCTGATGTCCGCCTTCCCGACCGCTTTTGTCAGTGGCGGCATGCTTTCGAACAAGGTGACGACATACCAACCGGGACAACTGATCGAGACGGGCGACGACATTCGGGTGCAATACATTGAGACTCGATTCAACCCCGGAGCGCTGGGCGCGGAGTCGGCGAAGATCGAAGAGATTGCCGACTCGCTCACCGGCACCAGCCAAATTGCTTCCTCCCAAAACCTGGCGGCGAACACCACCGCCACCGAGGCCCGAGGAGTTTTGAGTGCGGACAGCGAGAACAAGGACAGCTACGTGGAAAATGTCGAACCGACTTTTCAGCTGCTGTTCACCTATTTACTCGAGATTTTGGAAATTCACGCGGCGGCAATTTCGGCGCGGATGGGGGCGAAATGGGAGATTCATCCGGAGGCGAATGTGGATCGACGGAATATCGACGTTCAGCCAACGGGCGGAGGAGCGACCACCGATCCAAAGTTTTTAGCCCAGAAATTGGCAACCTTGCAACAGATGAGCCAAGACCCGAACTCGACCCTAGACCCGATAAAGGTGCAACGCAAAAGCATCGAGACGCTCGATTTGCCGTTCGATACCGACAGCCTGATGAACGACCCTGGCCCCAACCAGCAACCGATGACCAATGGAGAAAAACAACAACAACTCGCCGCAGTTCAGCAAGCTCGAATGGGACCGATGGTTCCGGGAATGCCCGGAATGGGCGACGGTCCGGGCGCACCTGGCAGACCGGGACCAGCAGCTATGCCGCAAGCTCCGAACTCTGGGGGGTGAGGCGCTTTTGCTCCAGCTCGGGCTTTGCCAGGGCGAATTGCGGGGGCTCGATTACGTTCTGAATCCGGATCGGATGGAGGCGGAATTGAAGCTGGGAAGCGAAGGGCGGATATACAGCGATTTAAGTGTACTTTCGACGCAACGACAAAAAAGGGACAAAACATGAACGAGGAATTTGAACTAAACGACATCGACGATTTACCGGAAGATACGGGCTACGAGGCTCCGGCGGAACCGGAATATGCGACCAAGGATGACTTGCGCGCGTTTGCCGAGGAGATATTCGGGCTGCAACCGCAACAACCCGAACCCGTAGAGCCGGAATATGACGATCCGCTGGCGGGGTACGACGACGAGTTCGTCCACGACATGCGCCGCGCGATGGACCAACAAGCGCAGGCGATCCATGCCGAATACGCCCCACTTTTGAGTGAGGGAATCGCAAACCAGGCCGCCCAAATGGTGGCGGGAAATATGGGCGCCGATGCTCAAAAGTACATCGGCAGTGTGATCTCGCTGATGGACCCACGGGCCGCAAAAGCGATGTTAAACGACCCCGTTGGAGTCGAAATGCTGCACAACATGGCGATTGGTCACCAGGCAAAAAGTGGATCGAGCAACCGGGCTCCGCGGACGTACGAGCCGGGCGGAATCGAATTCGACAGCAGTTTTTCACCCGCCGACAAAGCGGGAATGAATTCGTTTATGAAAGCTTTTGGCGTAGACCGAAAGCGCGCGACGGAACTGTTTCGCGAAGCACAAAAGGCAGGAAGATAAAGAAAATGGCACTAGAACAAGCACCCGTTAAGAAATCAATTCACCGTCCCGAAATGGCGACGGTCTCGATCAAAAAGTCAGGCGATGAGGGCATCGATGTCGGCCTGGTCGACCATTATGTGTCGCTGGGGTACCACTTTAAGGAGAAGTCGCCCTCGGGCAGCACGGTCATGGAGATCCCGCGAGAGACGGCGAATTCGATGAATCAGTCGGCGATCGACGAGCATTACCGGCGGGTGAAAGGCACGCAGCGAGCGTCGGTTGGGCCGGATGTGAACCTGGTGGAGGACAAGACGGAAATCTTGAATCCGAAATCCGCGCAAGACCTTATTGGGACGATGAACCTCGACCACGAACCGGGGTAGAAATCGGGACGGAAGGGCTAAGAAGCTAAGAAGCCGGGAAGCAGGGACATTTGTTCGGTTTCCGAATTAACGGCGAATCATAAAGATGCTACTGTACCGGATCTCGAGGAAGACGATGGCGGAGGCAACGACCAGCCCCAAGATGCCGTGGATGCGGGTAGGGCGTTTGCACAAAAATGCGAACGAGATCAGCAATCCGATGCTGAAGACGGTGAGGAAAATGTCCTCCGTAAAGGTCCCAAACTGAATTTGGGTGCTGGAGAGCGGCGGGGTTCGATCCCAATAGCCGGGCGAGTTGGCGAGGATGCCTCGGTACGGAGCGTATTGGAGGCCGCCCCACAAAATAGTGGCCCACATCGACTGCTTCCACCGGATATGGGCGAACCATTTCGGTTTGGCCGTGGGCGTTGGCTGATTGTTCGGCTCGGTAATGGGATCAGGGGCTGACATCGTGAGGCTCTGATAACAGGTACGTTTCTCAATGCCTCAAGGGTGCAAAACTCGATGGCCGAGAGAAGATAAAGGGTCCAAATCAAAGGACTTTGGACTCTTGATTCATACGTGTTTTTAACGCGCTGGCATAGATACAAGAATGTATGCCGTACTATAATGGATTCATTGACTCTAACGAGTCATTCTTAATTTGTATAAGGGAGTTTCCACATTTGAAAATTGCGCACCCAAAATCGGCCTTCACATTGATTGAGCTTTTGGTGGTTATCGCCATCATTGCCATCTTGGCCGCTATCCTTTTCCCAGTTTTTTCTCAGGCCAAAGAGGCAGCCAAGAAGACAAGCTGTTTGAGCAATACGCGCCAGATCGGGCTTGCCACCATGCTTTACTTGGGCGATAATGACGACATGTATCCCCAGGCAAAACAATCAACATCCAACCCCGATATTGACGACGCCGATGGTAGCATCGAGGATCCCGACTACGGTTCCGTTTTCGCGATGATTTTCCCTTACACCGGCGGAGGAAAGATTAGTCCTTCTGATTTTTCGAACCAAAAGCTGTACGCTTGCGCATCCGATCAAAATCCATTTGACAAGACCTGCGCAACGATTAACCCGGCCGCGCCACCAGTTATTTCTTACCTGATCAACGCGTGGTTCGTGTTCGGCCTTAATGAGACTTCGTTGTCGAGGCCAGCCACCACAATCTACTTTGCCGAGCGACGAAGTCAAGTCGAAATCGGTGCCGAACCGTTTTGCGACGACATCTATCATCCTTGGTTTAACCCGGTTAACCCAGTCTCGCCAGGGAACGAAATGGACCCTTATACGGGAGCGGTTTCGACCCATCGCCACTCAGGCGGATCAAATTTTGTCTTTGCCGACGGCCATACGAAGTGGAAGCAGTGGACGCAAACGTTCAGCCCGCCAACGATTGACTGGCACACGATTCGCCAAGATTAAGGCTTGGCAATCGGGCTATTTGCCGGAGTAGTGAACCCGCTCGGTCGCGTAGGTGTACCCTCGATCTAGAACGTAGGCAAGGGATTGGCAATGGAGCAATCGGGAGTCGAAAGACGAGCTGGCGAATTTGATGGCACCTAGGCGTAACCGTCGGCGAGTTCGGAGTTGATGCGGGCGGCGCGGCGGTTCCACGACCGACGGTAGAGGTGGGTGACATACCCCGCAAAGAGCATCGCGAAGACGACAACCAAACCGAGCAGGAACGGGAGGTCTTCGCGCAAGCCAGCGACCCCCGCGAAGCCGATTTCAAGCGTGCCGAACATCAGCGCAAATACCGCCAGAAAGTTGGCGATGTTGATGAGATATATTCGCCAAAATGGTCGCCACGGCTGCGGCTCAGAGCTCGGCGGCCGCTCGTGCTTGAGATACCGCGTCCAGTTCTCAGCGGAGTCAAGGTGCTTGAGGCACTTCTTTTCGAGCGAGTTTGGTGACCAGTCTTGCGCGCGGTTCGTCATTTTTCTGGAAAGCGGTCATTACGGCCGAACGTTCGGCACTTTTTTAGCCTGGGCCAAAGCCCTAAGACGATCGTGATCTAAGTTTGCTGGCTGAAGGCTCACGTTAATTATAACAGACAAGAATGTAGCATGAACCTACCGAAGCCTGGCGCAATTTTTACCATCCAGAGTATTCGTCGGGTCATGTTATTTTAGTATATGAGGTTTCGATCCAGATATCGGAAGTGCTGAGGCTAAGAAAAGTCTTGGCTACTTTAGCCTCGGTACGGCGAAACTCGTTGCCTCAGTACAGAGGACTACGGCAAAACTGGGTCCAGTTATCGGAGGTGCTGAGGCTAAGAAAGGTCTTGGCTACTTTAGCCTCAGCACCTCGGCCCGGGAAATAAGAAGCAGATCAATCTTCCTCACTACTGAGGCAACCAGCTTTCCACCGCATCACAGTTTTCGGGCTTGCCCGA
>JAYVXG010000159.1:0-2240 GCA_043785475.1 Armatimonadota bacterium | reverse complement strand
TCAAGGATAGGTATGTCGATCCGATCACTGACGACAAAAAGCTCCTTAGCGGCGCCGTTCGTGGAATGGTGACCGGGTTGGGCGATATCGACAGTCAGTTTTACAACCCAAATGAATTTGCAGCGTATAAGAACGCCCGAGCAGGACAGTATCACGGCGTTGGAGTTTGGCTTGACTTCAAATCGACAAAGACCGACATTAAGGCTACGGGATCCGATGCAGAATTGGTCCTTCCTCGACTGGCTGTTGTATCGGTTGCACCTGGTTCATCGGCCGACAAAGCGGGGGTAAAAGTTGGCGACCTCGTTACAGAACTTGAAGGCCGCTGGGTTTTGAACTCGGAAGCTATTCTGAAATTTCGTAAGGCTCAGCAGGACTTCTTCGCCAAGAAAATTGATTTTAAGACGATTAATGACATGCGAAAAGAAATCAAGGCGAAGCTCGATAAGAGTGTGACCCCGGTCCACGCCAAAGAGCGACTCATCAGTGGGGAGAAGGGTGCGGTTCACGTGAAATTCGAGCGAGATGGCAAAGAGATTGACACCCATCTCACTAAGGGAATTTTTGACATTCCCACTTTGAAAGAGATCAACGGTGCCTTTGTTTTGACATTCACTTCTGGGTCGGTAGAGGCCTTGCGGGCATATGCCGCTGGCAAGACAGAACTCACACTTGATCTTCGAAACAACGTCCTTGGAGATTTTGAGACGATGAGGAAGTGTCTGACCGTTGTGGCTCCTGCGGGCAATTTTGGATATTTTAGTAATCTGAAGAAAGCCACGCCTATGATTCTCAAGACCGAAACTGGAGTTGCGAAGCCCCTCAAGCTAAATCTTTTAGTTGATCAGTCGACCCGAGATGCAGCCGAAGTATTTGCTCTCTCTCTTTCGGCAAAAGGGTACGCCACGCTCAGCGGAAAGGAGACGGGCAATAGCCGCAAGAACCATGAGATATGTCAACTTCCGGACGGAAGTGGATATACCTTGACTACCGGATTGTTCAAGACGGGTGCTCCCACGGATGTCGTGAAGGCCAAAGGAGGTGTGAAATGAAAATAGCAAAGGCGATCGGTGTTGTGCTCGCGTTTCCAGCTTGTTTCTCGTTCGGATTTTTCTGGAGAGACATCAAACATGGCCAATTCACTCCGGCTAATCGGGATAGATTGCTTGGAATAAAGACAAATACGGGTTCCGAGTCTGAGGCGACAATCTTTAAGCAAACCTATGGTCGGATTTTGGCCGATTACATTAAGCAGCCGAACAAGACGGAGCTGAAATACTCGGCGATGGAAGGGCTAGTTGCGTCTCTCGGCGACCCTCACACTAATTTCTTCGTACCCAAAGTCAACACTGAATTTCGTGACGAGACTCAAGGAAAGTTCTATGGAATTGGAGCTCGACTCCTTCCCGACCCCTTGGGAGTCAAGGTTATTTCTGTCTTTAAGGAAGGTCCAGCAAAAAAGGCAGGAATAAAGGGAAGTGACATTATTGTTGCAGTTGACGGAAAGGTCATCGCAGGCATGCAATCCGACGATATTGTCATGCTGATCAAAGGCAAGGAAGGTACAACGGTTAAGTTGAGAGTGGCTCGCCCCGGGGCAAAGGCACCCCTTGACTTTACGATTCCGCGCGAGAAGGTGGTCCCGCCCAACGTCGAGAGCAAATTCATCGCGGATCAGAAAATTGGATACATTAAGATCCTCAACTTTGCACTTGAGGTCCCCGATCAATTTGATCGTGAATTGCAGGCCGTGGAATCGAACGGCCTCAAGGGTCTCGTGATCGACTTGCGAGATAACCCCGGTGGAGCACTCGATGCAGCCGTTGCTATTCTCAGTAAGTGGGTTGAAGGGAAGAATATCGTGAAGTTGAAGTTCCGAGATGGCTCGGAAGAGGCTTCGGACGCTTTGCGCGGCCAATTGCATAACTTTAACTACCCGGTTGTCGTCCTAGTTAATGAGGATTCTGCAAGTGCGGCGGAAATTATGGCTGGCGCTCTGAAGGACTATGGTAAGGCGAAGCTGGTCGGCGACCACACGTACGGAAAGTTCTCGGTTCAGACCGTGTTTCCCCAACGGGACGGGGCGGGAATCAAGATGACGATCGCTCATTACTTCCTGCCGAAGTCTGGTGCTCTTAGTCGAAAGATTGACGAGGATGGGGCGTATATCAGCGGTGGCATTCAGCCCGACGTCAAGGTGGAACTGAATCCGGATATCGAGTTTGATGCGGCGACAATGG
>JAYVXG010000158.1:0-7513 GCA_043785475.1 Armatimonadota bacterium | reverse complement strand
ATCCAGCCAACTCATCAAGCTTTCGTTTCATCTGCGAAATATCCGTTTCGCCGCTAAAAACAGCAGAATTACTCCGAATAATCTCGAGAGAAATTTGGATCGATTCCATCGATTCCGCGCTCGCAAGCACGAGCCCCCCACCAAGCGAACAAGAACCGTCATAGGACTTGGCTTGAGGCAAATAAAGCGGATTTTCGCCTTCGATCGATCGCGACGAAACGTCGTTACCCGCCGTGTAACCCACAATTTCTCCGTCAGAATTAATGACCAGGGTCAACTCAGGCTCGGGAACGTTCCAATCACTATCCCGCCGAATTCGTATTTCCCCACCATCTCCTACGCATCGCCAACCAAGGGCCTTAAAGAATAGTTCCGGACGCTCGGCCTCATAAACCTTCGCGTAAACATCGGCGGCAACTGACTCCGATTCTCGCTCCACCCGGCTCCGCAAATACGTCACCCCGCTCGCCCACACTTCTTGATGATCGTCAATTGGAGCAACAATCTCGCCCCCCGGATACTGCGCCGGCCAAATCTGGTCGAGAAACGACATCAATTCAGTTCGGGTTTTCGCGAGCAACTTCCCAAGCGTAGTGTCGGGAGGCAACATTGCGCCATTGATCGCCCACCGAATCTCCGAGTTCCGTAAATGCCGAGTCAGAATCATCGCACTATGTTACTAGCGAATTTGAACCTAAATCGGCTTTTTTTGAAAATTGTTGGGAACCGTTTTCGGTGTTCGCGTCTTGTGAAGACATGCGAATCACAAAGAAAGTCGTTGCAATAAGCGCAGTCCCAATCCTCGTCGTAGGATGGGCACTCTTCCGACCAGAACTCCTGTTTGTCAACCAAACGGTTAACGAAAAACTTCCGACCCAAGCCGGGGCAATGAGCATGGTACTCAGCAGCGGAAACTTTGCCAGCTACGCTCATGAAACCACTGGAAACGCAAAAATTGTTAAAGTAAACGACAAGAATTTCATCCAGCTCTCAAACTTCAAGACCTCCAACGGCCCCGATGTTCACCTCTATTTGGTGAGCGGTAGCGACTCCTCGCAAGACTCGGTCAAGAAGAACGAATACCTCGATCTCGGAACACTTAAAGGCAACATCGGGGACCAAAACTACGAACTGCCCGCCAATGCCGATCTAAACAAATATAGAGCGGTTTCGATCTGGTGCGCCCGGTTTGCCGTCGCATTCGGCGGCGCAACCCTCTTAGCCGAAAAGACCGCGTTTAACTTCGGGCAGCCGATTGCTCAACTCGCCGCATTTGGCAGTCCAATCGAAGTCACTTACGGAAACGTGATGGGAGATTCTCGATTTAGCGGTCGAGCCGCGATCATCGAAGACGCAGGCAAACGCTTTGTCGAGCTCAACTTCAAGTCAGCTCAAGCGTTCGAACTTCGCCTCGTCAAGAAAGAAAACATCTCGGTAGGAACCTTTCCCGCCGGTTCAGAATTCATTTCTCTCGGCAACGCCATGGTGGGCAAGCACCGGGTTTCGATTTCAAAAGACATCGACGCCTGGCTCTACAGAACCATCGCCGTCATCGACGCCAAGACGGGCAAGACCAGCGGAGTCATCCTCCTTCGGTCCGCCCAAGAAAAGAAGAAATCTCTTTCTCTCGCCTAACTCACTCCGCACAACCTACTCAAAGATTAGATTGCGCCCCGATTTTCAAAAAAGGAAACAAAAAACCATGAATAAAACACTCACAACTCTCGTCGTTCTCGCTACCGTCGCATCGTTCGCAACCGCGTCCCCAACCCACAAACCAACCCATCAACAAGACAAAATGAAAATGGGAATGATGATGGACATGGGCATGACCGGCATGTTCAAAGGCGTCGAAGTCAATGGCGGAACCGCAAGTCTCTTCAAGAAGGACGGCAAATTCCACCTGAGTTTCAGCGAAGACTTTAAGACTCCAGGCTCACCATCGCCTCATTGGCAGGTCGTCGACGGCCAAGGCAACACGTTCTTGCTTCAGCGAATCACAATTGCTGGCGACAAGACCAACCGGGACATCACCCTGCCTAGCTACATCCACTCCATCAAGAAGGTTCAAGTCTGGTGTTCATTCGCTGAGGTAGTTCTTGGCGAGTCCACGTTCAACAAGACAATCAACATCAAGTAAGGTTAAGCCATTGAAGGGCTCGCTATTGATAGCGAGTCCTCTTTGGCTTTCAGGTAGAACAACTCCAATGACATTCGTTGCCCTCGCGATCCCTCTTCTGGCTTTTGCGGTCATGTCATTCCTGGCCCCCCACAAAGAGTCCGCCGCCACCGTCCTCGAACGCGAACTCGAAGTCCTCTACCGAGTCGCCCGACGAATGACCGGGAACGACACGGACGCCGAAGACATCGTCAGCCAAACCCTCCTCAACGCTTACAAGAACTGGGATAGCTTCGACGGACGGCACCCCCGAAGTTGGCTCATCCGCATCCTCAATAACGAATGGCTCCTGCTCCTGCGCAAACGCAAGACCCGCAACGAAACGGATCTCGAAAACACAAACGAGCCCGCCGACGAAAACTTTTGGCGCGCCATCGAAGTGCAAATGGAATTCAAGCAAGTTGTCGAAGCTCTTGACGAACTCCCCGAGGAGTACCGCGTTGCCGTTACCCTCTGCGACATGGAGGAGATGACCTATGAGTCAGCCTCCGAGGCGCTCGGAGTCCCTATCGGCACCATCCGCTCCCGCGTCTTTCGCGGCCGACGAATTCTCCGCCACAAGCTTGTGGCCCTCTACTCATAGGAATAAACACAATGAAACGAAAAGACCAAACCGATGGACCTCCTTGCCAACACATGGAAGCCCTCCTTCAGCAAGTCGCCGACGGCTCGCTCCACGGAATCAAGAAGTACTTCACCCTGTTTCATGCCTCGCATTGCTATCGTTGCGGCAGCTTCCTCAAACGCATCAAAACCATGGTCTCAGTCATGCGCGACCGAAAAGAAAACCTCGCCCCTGACGCCGCGATGGAAAGGCTTAAGACTCAGATCAAGGATTTGGACTCGGGGACGAAGTAATTTTGGTGTGCATGCGTCCCGCCTGCTCTTAGGAAATATCTAGCTAAACAAAAAATCCGCCGATTTCACTGGCATCGTTTCGTCCGATCGGAGATGTTTCTCCATATCCGCTTGATACGGGAAGATGCGGTTAACCAGGAACGCGGTGTGTCCGTCGCGGTCTTGAGATTCGCCTCGCAGTGTCACGTATGGATTGCAGATCACGTGGTGTCCGTCACGGAGATAAGTGGCGTCGAAGCAGGTTACGTTGAGGAGACCGGTTTCGTCTTCGAGGTCGAAGAAGAGTACGCGTTTGCCACTCTCGGTGGGGGGAAAGCGAAGCCGGATTGGGTTGCCCACCACGATAGCTTTGGTTCCCGATGGTAGGCGACTCGCCTCAGCGGCGGTGACTGCTCCTTTTGCCCGGACTCGTTCGCGTTCGAAGGCCATAAGGTGCTGTTTAATGTCGAGCCCTAGTCCGCGACGATCCTGAATCGCTCGCTCGAAAATGTTGAAATCTTCGATATTTTCAGGATGAGAGGGTTCGGGGATGTTGAGCGGGAGATCGCAGTTGATGTTGGCCGCGAAACGCATGGCTCTGGGAATTGCCCAGAGCATAGCCCGCCGGTTTTCGTGGAGGGAATCGAGTGCACCGCAGAGGATGAGTTTTTCGAGTTCGTCGCGATGAGGCTTCACCCGAGCGACAAAGTCGAAGAAAGATTGATACTTGGCCATAGACCGTGCAGAGATGACGCGGCTTAGAGTCGCCTGCGAGACATCCAGAATCTCTTTCAGTGAAACTCGAATACCATTATTTGGAACTCGGATTTTAGGGTCGTCTAAGGCGACGACATCTTCCACTCCGTACTTCAATCCACTAATATTCACATCGGGCGGCAGGATCGTCACCCCTCGACAGCGGGCCTCGTTTACCAATGTTTTTGGTCCGTAGTAGCCCGCCGGTTGGGCGTCGAGCAACGCGGCAAAGTACTCGGTCGGATAGTTTTGTTGACAATAGATGCAACGGACCGATATCTCGGCAAACGCCAGCGCATGCCCCTCGGCAAAGCCATACCCTTGGAATTGAGAGACCAGTCCGTACACCTCTTCGGCGACCTCTTGCGTATGCCCGTTTGCCACAAACTTTGCGACGACTTCGGTTCGAATTTTGGCAACGTGTTCCTCTTTTCGCTTCTTGTAGATGTCTTCCCGGATCTGTTCGGCTTCGCCACAGGTGAAATCTCCAAATCGCTGGAGGAGCAAATCGACCTGCTCTTGAAAAACGATGAGGCCGTAGGTTGCTCCCAAAATCTCTTCGAGCAGGACGTGGGAGTGGGTGTATGGCTTGCCCTTTTTGCGCGCGATCAGCTCGTTGAGCTTCACCGCTCCACCGACGCCGGGGCGAATTCCGGCTTGAACGAGACTCGCCTCTTTGAGGTTCTTGGTTTGGATTCGGACATGCGCTTGGCGCATGGCGGGCGAGGCAGACTGAGGAATGCCGATGAGCTCACCGGCTCGCATGGTCCGGTAGACCTCTTCGTCATCTAGGTCTAAGGTCGTTACTGAGAAATCGTCATCTTGTCGGCGCACCCGCGCCTGGGTATCAGACAGGACATCGTTCCCCCGCAGACACAGAATGTCAAATTTATCGAAGAAATGTTTGGTGCTTCGCTTGTCCCATTGGATGATCTGCACCCCGTCGATGGCGGAGGGGAGAACCGGGACGGTGTAGGCAATTGGTTGGCTGGAAATGATGACTCCCGACGAATGAGAACGGAGGTTGCGGGGCACATCCATCAGGTCTTTGGCGAGTTGGAAAACCCATCGAAACCGCTCGCGGGGAATATTACTGTTGCGGAGTTCCGGCTTCGAATCCAGGGCTCGTTCGATTCGGTCGGGGCTCACGCTGCCATGGATTCGCTTAGCGAGATACGAGAGGTCCTCCTGAGGAATGCCCAGCACCTTGCCGACCTCGCGGATAATGCCGCGGGTGTTATAGGTGCCGATTGCGCCGACCGTCGCGACTCGGCAGTAGCCGTATTTATTGGATAAATACCCTCGGATGTCGTCGCGCCGCCGGGCTTCGAAGTCGATGTCGATGTCGGGACGTTTGCTGCCGTCATCGGGGAGAAAGCGGTCGAAGTGGAGATCGTGCTCGAAACCGTCGATGCGTGATAAACCGAGGCAATAGGCGACTGCGCTATCGACCACCGATCCGCGTCCGCTGAACACGATGCTTTGTTCGTGCGCCCATTTGCACATGTCCCAGGCGACGAGAAAATGCCCGGCGAAGCCGTTCTTGATGATGCGATCCATTTCACGGTTGAGGCGCTCGCGTCTGGTCCCGCGAACGCCCGGACACTTTTCTGGCAGTTCGCACGCCCGCGAGTACACGATATCGTGGAGGTACTTCACTTCATCCTCGCAGTAGAGGGGGAGAACGGTTCTAGGAGGCAGAACTTTGGCGTCGCACGCCTGGACAACCTTCATCGTGTTTTTCAGCAGGTCCGGGCGGTCCGAAAACAGTTCCTTCATTTCGGCGGTTGACCGCAGAAACCGCTCAGCGTTGAGGGCGCGCATGGGCCGTTGGGGAACTTCGGGTTGCTCGGGCGTCCGGCGTGGCTTCCGACCGACGACTTCTTCGATTGCGCAGAGCGTTTCGATGCATACGATGGTGTCTTGGGCGGGAAAGTGTTGCGGGCGGTGGTGGGTGATCCCGTTTCCAGCCACGGCGGTTACCTGCAGGGCTTCGCCCAGGTCAAGTAGATGCCGATTAGTTCGGATTTCCCAGGGTAAATAGCACCGTTCGATTTGGAGGAAGACGTTTGATCGACCGTACAGGTCGATCAGTTTCTGCAGGGTGCGTTGGGCACCGTCGTAATCGCCTCGCGTTATAAGTCGGTTGATCGGTCCGGCGTCGCCACCGGTTAGGCAGAGCAGGTCATTGGGAAATCTTGCTAGCCGATCCCATGTACACAATGGGAATAATCTTGCTTCTTCTGAGTGGCAGACTGAGACTAATTGGGAGAGCTGTTGGTATCCGGATTGGGTCTTCGCAATGAGAATTATTTCGCCACTGTCCTCCATTTCGAAGGTTGATCCGATGAGAGCTTGGCATCCTAGCTCTTTCGCGACCTTGGCAAACTCCACCACACCGGTGAGGGAAAAGACATCGGCTAAGAGGGCTGCTTCGTATCCCTGGGCCTCGGGATAGGCGAGGATATCGGCGGCGTGCATGGTCGAGCGTCCGTAGGAATATCCACTGATGGCATGGAGCAGGGCCATCGGTTCGCGCTTGGTGGCAGTTTTGTAATCCGAATAGGTTGGTTCTGGGGCGTAGCCCATCGCCTTGGCGACCTTTTCATCGCGCACTCTTAGCTTGCTGCTTAACCGGGTTTGTGTGCGTCCGCTTTCGCCGTAGCAAAACCCTTCGCCACTTTCGCGGATAACGTTGAGGGTGTCGACAAAACGGCGGAATTCTTGGGGGTTTTCACCCGCCCACCATTCCCCGATCTCTCGCCAGTGAGCGAGGATGTTATCTGATGCCACGCCATTCTCCTCGACCATAGATCACGGCCAATTGATGCAAAACCGACCCCGGAGAGGTCATATAAAGTAGCCAGGGTGTCGATTTAACGACGATGCAATCGGCGGAGAAATCGACCCCTGGAAAGCTGGTCATTGTCTTAATTCCACGGTCGTTCCACAAGTTCTTTCTTAGGTGTGAAATTATTGGAACGACCCCGCCAAAGGCGACCCTAAAAAGCTTGTAATGAGAAAAGCTACCGCCACCCGGTGACATTCTTCCACTCCCTAAGTACATGCACCCGTCGAGGCAACACCACATCTTTTCCTAGCTTCACCGAGCTGTCGCCAAATACCGCTCGCGCCTTTTGGATCGCGGTTTCCAGTTTTCGGGGCGTCCGAGTCCCCAGCTTTTCCAGAAAAGCCCCTTGCTCGACCGTGACTTTCTTTAGCTCGGAGAGCAGAATCTGTATTGCTGCGAGTGGCTGAGTCAGGTGTTTTTCCAGCAGAAGCTGTAGGCTGGGCAGGACGGTTTTGGGGTCGCGCAACGGTTTGCTAAAAGTACGGCTGATCAGCTTCGACTTCCCACTTTCGTATTCCAACGTGATGCTGACAAGGCACCCTTCAAGGTTTTGCAGTTCCAGCCTGCGACCGATGCGTTGAGAGAGCATCGAAAGAGTATTTTGGATCGCTTCCACTGAATCCGCTAAGCCGCCATCGAAGATGAATTTCTCGAGAATTGAGGCCGGTGGGTACGCAGCGTCGACTGGCTCGTATGAGCCTCCCTTTGCCGAGGATGAAATGAGGTAGCTGGCTTGGTCGAATTGCTCTTGGAGTACCGGGAAGGGGATGTGGGCGACGTCGCCGATTTTGGAGTAGCCGAGGAACTGGAGTCGCTGGCGGCACTCAATGGGGACGGGGAGAAGTTCTTGGACCGGAAGAGTGGCGAGGAATGCGGTTGGGTTCCGTAAA
>JAYVXG010000157.1:0-7517 GCA_043785475.1 Armatimonadota bacterium | reverse complement strand
CCCGTTGCTGATCACGAACTCGCTTGACCTCGCTAATCTCATCCTTCAGTCGAGATATCCGATCCCGAACAAGGCGTTTGTCTGATTCGAGCTTGGTTTCACCCGGACCGCGCATGCCAATGCCGCCCTTTTGCCGCTCAAATTTAGTGTAGACCGACATCAGCTTAGGCATCATGTACGTCAATTGAGCAAGTTCGACCTGGAGCATGCCTTCTTTGGTTCTCGCTCTCCGAGCAAAGATATCCAAAATCAATTGGGTTCGATCAACAACGCGTGTCTCGAACGCCTTTTCAAGGTTGCGCTGTTGCATACCGCTAACCTCCGCATCAACAAGGACAATATCAGCTTTGAGATCCTTGGCGACGATCGCGATTTCCTCGACCTTTCCGGAACCAATAAAGGTTCCCTTATAAGGTCGGTCAAGCCGTTGGCGAATAATCGTCAGCGGCTCGACTCCGGCGGCCTCACACAGCCCAATGAGCTCTTCTTCGACGACAACGTCGTCAGATTCCTCCATGTTGACAACCACAAGAACAGCGGTTTCGACCGGATCTTCATTCGACATGGTTCTGGATTTCGACATTAAAAATTCCCTACGTAAATCACGCCGCCGTGGATAGCGTTCACTTCCGCAACGATCCCGTCCACGCAGGCCTCAAAGATCTTTTTCCCTTTCGCCGCCGTTGCCAATGTCGCAAAACCCAGTGACCCTTCTTCGCTGACTTCGTCCCACATTTTCACCAACGACTGTGTAGGTGGCTCAGTTTTCAGACCGTCGTTTCGCAACTTGTCCATGCGCACTTTGTCGGGATACAGGTGCATCATCAAGCTCGTTTCGGCCTCGCACGCATGTTGAATTCCCTTTGCCGGGCCTTCCATAACCTCCCGAACTACCGACTCACCAAACGTGTAGTAGCCCGTGTGTCCGAGGGTCAAGTTATTATTCTTCTCCTTCAAGGCACGAAACGCAACCCCATTGGGCTCGTTATTCCCACCATGGCCGTTGATAATTAGAAACCGGTGAAACCCATGCCGAATCATCGATTCAACTATCGCTGTTAGCGTGGCCACATAACCTTCCATCGATGCGGAACACGTGCCGGCAAAGTTCAAATGGTGTCCACTTGCCCCAAGCCAAACGCACGGAGTCAAAAGAACTTGATCACTAGTCCGTTTTTCAACCGCTGAAGTCGCCGCGGTCGCGAGTAGCGAATCCGTTAGCAAAGGCAAATGAGCACCATGTTGCTCAAGAGATCCGGTTGGGATCAGAATGATAGTGTCGCGGGCAAGCGCGTCCACTTCTTTCCAGGTCATATCGGCGAGAATCATGCGGTTAGTCTACAGTTTAGAGTTAGGTGTTAGGAAAAAATTCTGCAATCTCCTGACTCCAGACTATTACTAATCAGTGCGGATTCAGGTTCTTCATCAAGGATTTCACTTGACCAAGAAGCTCTTTATCGTGGTGCATGAGTTCGTCAATCTTTTGGTAACCATGCATGATGGAAGTGTGGTCTCGGTCGCCAAATTGAGAACCGATGTGCTTCCAAGAATCCCCCGTGATTCTTCGGGTTAGAAAGATTGCGATGTGCCGAGCATGGACTACCGGAGCCTTGCGAGATGGACCTTTCATGTCGTCAATTGAAATGTTGAATTGATGAGATACAAGGTCAACAATCTGGCCAAATCCAGGCTTGGAAAAGGCGTTATGGAAATACTGTTCGACGATAGGCTCGGCAAATTCCTTGGTCAGGGGGGTCTCCTCAAGCGAGGCCATCGTGACCAACTTCGTGATGGCTCCTTCGAGAACTCGGACATTTCCGGGCACGCTTTCGGCGAGAAACATTGCCAGCTCATAATCCATTTCGACTTGCAAGGCTTTGGCTTTTGACTGGATGATTGCGCACCGAGTTTCAGTGTCTGGCATTTGAATATCCGCAACCAACCCTGATTCGAATCGCGACCGGAGTCGCTCATCCATCTGATAGATATCCTTTGGTGGACGATCGGATGTCAAGACGATTTGCTTTCCAAGGGAGTGCAGGTAATTGAACGTATGAAAGATTTCTTCTTGGGTCTTGTCCTTTCCAGCAACAAATTGGATGTCGTCAACAAGCCACACCTCGACGTGTCGGTGCTGACGGCGGAAGTGCTCAACCTTATTGGCTTGCAGAGCGTTGATGAACTCCTCAGCGAACTGTTGGGCCGTCATGTAGACAATTGAAATACCTGGCTGAGACGAAACCAATTCTCGAGCGATCGAGTGAAGCAGGTGAGTTTTGCCCAGTCCGCTGGAGCCATAAATGAAGAGTGGGTTAAATTTTTGGCCCGGTTCCTTGGCGACGGCTTTTGCACCGGCGACCGCCAGACGGTTGCTTTGCCCAACAATAAACTTCTCGAATTGATACTTGTCATTCGGAGCGAATCGAGAGACGGAATTTTCGATTGGTGGCGAAAAACTGACGGCTTTTGTCGGCGTATGGTCCGATTTTTCTCTCGGTTTCGCAAGGACTTCTAATTGAACAGACTGCCCTAATTCATCACTCAAATAGCTTTGGAGGATGCCGGAAAATCTTTCGCGGACCCATTCTTGCAAAAAGCGACCTGGAGCACAAAGTCGTACGATACCATCATCAAACGAAACGGTCGAAAGGGGGCGAATGAACCGAGCCATGATCGGCTCTTGAACCTCGCTTGAAATTCTGCTGAGTACTCTTTGCCATGCGGCCTCCAAACGTATTCGGGATTCAGAATCTTCAAAGGAAAGTTGCTCGTTCATTACAGTAAAGGCGGGGTGCCAGGAGAGGCAGTATACACAGGATAATTTGTTAAGAATAAGCAGTTTTTTGGACTTTTTTGCACCCTTTTTTGCCCCTCATCCGTCTTGACTTTTCTTACCGGTTGACTCCTCTCTACTGGTTCTATTGCTGGGTTCGTTCCTCCCAGTAGACTAAACTCAATTCGTTTATGCCTCACAGAAAAATTCTGGGTGTTTTGGGTGGAAGCCACATGTCGGCCGCTTTGGTTGCGACGTGGGTTGAGTCTGCGGATTTGGTTATCGCCGCCGACAGCGGACTCCTTCGAGTATTGGAATCAGGATTTGTCCCTGATGTGGTGATTGGCGATTTTGATTCGGTCTCGCTTGATCTTGTGGCGCCAGAGACCACCGCGATCGTTGATCCCAGTCAAGATAACACGGATTGTAGCAAGCTGTTGAAGTATGTCCGGGCTCAGGGTTATTCAAGAGTCACGCTCATCTGTGCAGAAGGAGACCTTTCAGACCATTTCTTAGATACCGTTCATTGCGCCGTGCGGACGGACGTGGACGTTTTTATTGGTCTAGAACGAGGTCTGGCCCATATTCTTAAGGGCCCGGTCAAGGAGCGCATTGCCACGATTCCGGGAATGCGAGTATCTCTTATCCCGCTCGAGACGGTGAGCAATGCATCACTTTCCGGAGTCCAATGGTCGTTTTCGGGCAAAGCTCTGTCGGTCCGGGGATTCACAAGCATTTCGAATATTGCGACCGAATCTGAACTCCATGTTTCATTTGACGAAGGTTCAGCGTATCTCTTCATTGAGTCTGGAGAGCCACAATGGTTTGTTGCATTGGCTAAATAGGCGTAGGAATTGAATTAGATTTGTTGAAGTCTTCTTCGATTTAGCGGTAATTTTTACAGGAATTAACCGAATAATAGATTTGGGAGTAACCATGATTGACGACACTCAAGTAGCCGACCATACCGAGGACCACGATGTTGCCCATGTTGAGACGATGGACGAAGCCGTAGTGGCATCCCCGTCAGACGACGCTGTGGCAACGAGCCAACCAACCCTAGTGGTAAAGCGCAATGGTGCGGAAACAACCGAAGTTTTTACGGTCGTTAGTCCTTGCGTTATTGGCCGCTTTGACCCATCGGTGGGTCCAATCGACATTGACCTTGGCAATTTGCCCGAAGGCGTTTACGTGAGTCGAAAGCACGCAAAAATTACTCAGGAAGACGGCATCTGGAAGATCCACGATCTCGGTTCTTCGAACGGAACTTTTGTACTTGCCGATGATTTCGAGAAGGTAACGATTGCCGATCTTGCCGACGGCGCTGAGATTGCTCTTGGCAATGCTCGATTCGTCTTTCACATGAACTAACCTCAGATTAGTTGCACGTCGCGGGAGCCGAGTTGGACTTCCCCGATGATCGCAGCGTGCTCACCCATTTCGCTCAGGATATCAATGATGCCCTGGGCTGCAAATCTGTCGACTACGAGGACCATTCCGATTCCCATATTAAATGTCCGGTACATTTCCGTCTCCGAAATTTGTCCAGAATCTTGAATCAGCTTGAAAATGGGGCTCGGCGTCCACGATCTTTTTTCAATCAATACTCGAGCACTGGATGGGAGCACTCTGGGAATATTGTCAAAAAAGCCCCCTCCCGTTAGATGCGCAATCGCATGGACAGTTGGCTGAGCCAAGAGCGGATAGACCGAATTGAAATAGCAGCGATGAGGTTTGAGGAGGGCCGAACCTATGCTCTCGCCCAATTCCTCGGGTTCGTCTCTCACGCTCAATCCTGCAACTTCGAACAAGGCGCGACGTGCCAGCGAGAATCCGTTCGTGTGCAATCCGTTGCTTGCAATGCCGATAATAACATCACCTGGGCTGACGGTACGCGGAAGAAGTTGCTCGGTGTCGACTACGCCGACAATGGTTCCGACAATATCAATTTCTCCCTCGACATAAACCCCCGGCATTTCGGCGGTTTCTCCACCGATAAGAGCGCAGCCCACTTCGAGGCAAGCATCTGCCATTCCTCCAACCACGGCTTCAAAAGTCTCGGCTGACAATCGGGAACTGGCATAGTAATCCAAGAAAAAGAGCGGCTTCGCACCTTGGCACAGAATGTCGTTCACGCAATGGTTGACGATGTCTCGTCCGAGGTTCGAAAAGTCACCAGCCATGGCGGCGACCTTGGTTTTTGTCCCGACTCCGTCGATAGATGAAACGATGAGCGGGTTATTCATCCCTGGGAACATTCCCTTGAAAAGTGCGCCGAATCCACCTAAACCGCCGACGACGTTTTCAGTTTGAGTCGCCTTGATTTTTTCTCCGACCCCGCGGAGTGCGCGGCTTGCCTCGTCGATGTTGACGCCAGAGGAGGCATAGGTCATTTCGTTGCTCATCGTTATCAATCTACCCCGGCAAGGGCGGTTTTGGTTCCTCGCGACAAGGTATCATCTTCCGGTTGGGTCTGTAGCTCAGCGGTAGAGCAGTGGCCTTTTAAGCCATTGGTCGAGGGTTCGAATCCCTCCGGACCCACCAAACTTTCCCATCGCTTTTGCATGCAAAAGCGATGGGAAAGTTTGCCCGCCAAAGAACCAATCAGGTAGCAATTGGCATTTTGACCATCAGCGACGGCGGGCTGCTAATGAAATTTGTTTACTTACTGCAGAGTATCAATTTCCCAACCAAAAACTACATTCGATCAACTGTTGACATGACTGGAAGGCTGGAGAAGCACAACTCGGGCGGATCGCCTCACACTTCAAAATACAGGCCATGGAAACTCATTTGCTCGATTGAATTTGAAGACGAAAAGAAAGCGGACGAATTTAAACGATATCTGAAGACCGGTTCTGGTCGCGCCTTCGCAAAGAAGCACCTTTGGTAGCAAGTAAATTCGTCAGCCTCCGACCGCTATTTCTTCACCTTCGAGCGATATTAGGCTAAACTTCCGGGACTATCGTGCTCCTTCGAGAATGGCTTCTTTCGGCATCCACCAGGCTTAACGCTGTCGGAGTCGCTTCTCCTAAGCTTGAAGCCCAGGTTTTGGCGGCCCATTCAATGCTGGTCGATCGCACTTTTGTCCTAACCCATCCCGAGCATAAAGTGAACGATTTGGCTCTGGAAGGATTACTTCAGCGCCGAGAAAATGGTGAGCCGTTGGCCTACGTCCTAGGCTATCGAGAGTTCTACACCCGACGGTTCCGAGTGGATTCCAATGTATTGATACCTCGCCAGGAAACCGAGATACTGGTGGAGGCTGCACTCGAATTCAAGAATGAGAAATGTCGAGTCTTGGATATCGGGACTGGTTCCGGCTGTATCGCGATCACTCTCAAACTTGAGCGTCCGAACTGGGAAGTTTGGGCAACTGACATTTCTTATTCCGCTCTTCAGGTGGCCCGCGAAAACGCCGAAACCCTGGGCACGGATATTTCCTTCCGTCACTCAGATCTTCTGGGGCAGCTGGCTGGCGAAAAGTTTGATCTCATCGTTTCGAATCCACCGTACATCGGACGAAATGAAGTTATTCCTCGCGAAGTAAGGGAACATGAACCCGATTCGGCGTTATTCGCTGATGATAATGGCCTGGCGATTTACTCGCGGTTGGCCGCAACAGCCAAAGACTTTTTGACGCCGAGTGGTGTCGTAATCCTTGAGATTGGACAGGAACAAGGGCGGGCGGTTTCTGCGCTCTTTCCAGGATCAGAAGTCCTGAAAGACCTCAGCGGGAATGACCGGGTTGTGGTTTGGCGTGTCCCTGAAAACAACTAAGAATCAAATCCCTAACCATCAGTGCTTGTGCTTTTCGATCGCCATGTCGATCCATTGCTGGACCGCAGGATCGCTGCCCTTACCACTTAACTTGCGAAGACCCTGGCGAGCCACTGGATTGTCTGCGCTTCCCAATGATTTGGCGATATCAGCTTGCTTCATCCAATCCACGGTTGGAAATAAATCGACCAATTGTTTTGAAGCTCGACTGCGTTTAGTGGTCGTTGTTTCGGTTTCGGCAAAAGTCCGAAGAACTTCAAAATGCACATTTTTGTCCGGATCGTTTTCAAATTTCTTGGCTAGCTCTAACCCATCAGCCTTGCTAACCAATCGCATACTGTCTAGGACATAAGTTAATGATTTGCCTTTCGATTTGGCGGCAACTTCGTAGAGAAAGGCGATTCCATCTGGATTTTTGCTGTTTCCAATAATTTGAGTCACTTCGTATTCTCTGATTAGTCCCTTTCGATAAGCAGCAATTCCGAAATAAGCTGCTGCTGGGTGGCGAGACTCAATGAGCGCCATAGCCAAAGTCCTTCTCATCATGACTGTCTCTTTGTCCTTAGATTCGGATTGGAACAGAAGCATCTCACCAGTGGCTTTTACGGCTTGGTCACTCCTAACTCCCCACAAACGGTAGGCGGCTTCACGTCGAATAGAGAATGGTTCGCTTGATTGAAGTATTTCAATCATCTGAGGTGCGACTTCATTCTTGATCTCAAACAGTTGGTTGGTGAAAGCCCACCCAAGCGTCATCCGAAATTCTCTATCCTCAAAATTTACTTTGGCGATTTGTTCAAGGGCATCACGAGTTTTGATTGGACCCACTCGCCGAAACGTCAGTTTCGAAGTCATGGCCATGCCTTTGGCAGGTTGAAGCACCAAGTCTCCGCTATGCTGAATTTCCAAAGTCAGTCCAGAAGCGAAGGTTCTGTCGTTAAATTTTCCCTTCGTTTTTTGAATG
>JAYVXG010000156.1:0-7534 GCA_043785475.1 Armatimonadota bacterium | reverse complement strand
TCACCAAACTCATCGCCGAATACAAGACGATGGGTGTCCCGACCAATGGAACGGAATACTTTCATAAAATACCGGATAGCGAGAATGCCTGGATTGAGCTCGCTCCCGTATTTTTTCGTGACGGAAAAATGGACTATAAAAACGAAGTTCTTCAAGCAGGATTAGCGACCTACTTCATAGGTGCTTCGATAAAGTCTGATCTTCCTTTACTCACAAAATATTTGGAAGGTAGCCGTGAAGTCAGGTTCAAGGTTGCTACAATCTTGAAATCTAAGCCAAACTTTCAGGTTCCCCATAATTACGATGAAGGTCCTTTGATGCTTTTTTCGGAGCTTCACATCTTCAAGCAGGTAAGTGCCGAGTTTTGCGCTTCAGCATTGTCGAACGCAATGAAGGGCAATATTCAATTAGCATTGATCGATCTTGAAACGGCGACGAAGTTTGCTAATCAGGGAGTTGACCGAGGCGAGTGGCTCTCCACGATCGTTAGTATTTCGATTCGGGGCCAGATTATTCGTACATGCCTTCGAATTGTTGAAATTCGGCCGGAAATGACTGATCATATCAAACAATTCATTACAGCCGAAAGACGATTTGTTCAACCAAACTTCGTCAAACTTTTTGAGTCAACCTTTCTGGAGCAAATTTCAGGTTGTCGAGTGTTTGATGTCCCCAAAATGGACTCAAAAGAAGCTCCTTTTCCGCTAAATCTACTCAAAAGAGATTCTGATTCGAACGACTCAGACTACGAAGGTGTAGTCGCCAAAAGCGGTGACTACATTCCAAAGAGTCCGGCAATGCGACATTATCTTCGCGAGAAACTTGTTGTCTGGAAACCATTTATGACCAAATTATTGGACCCCAGGAACGCAGGGTATCAACCTAATTTGGCTGACTATGCACCGATTTCTCGAGTTCTGTTGAAGTCACCCGCACCTTTCAAAAACTTGGCCGGCGACGAGTTTCTAATGGGTTCTGACGAGGAAGCCTTACGAAACCTCTTGAAACCAAAACAAAACGATCAGGCATCAAAGATTGTTTGGTGGGCAATTGGTGAACATCGTAAGACTGGCCGTTTTCCCACTTCAAATCAGAGTCAGAATTTTTCAAGTGAAGCATTTGATTCCGTGGGAGGAATTATTTATTCTTCATCCGGCGGCGGGTTAACACTAAAATCAAAAATGTTGGATGACGATGGCCAGCCAAAGTTTCAGATGTCGTTTCCAATTTCCTTTGGACGTAGTGCGGCGACTTCAAGGAAGCAAATTGACGACTATCGGAAAGGGAAAATAGACCGAAATGGAACAACTCTATAAAGTCAGCTACGAGTTGTAAACGGGTTCTCGCGGTTCGCCATCGCCTCAATCCAAACCTTCTCTTGCTCGGCGTAAGCATCCAAAGGCAGGTCGACCCGGCCATAGCAGCATTGGGCCCCGCCCGTACGAACCGCCCACCCCGCGTCGCCCCAACTATAGTGCCACCACTCATCTCGGCAGTTCGAAAATCCGGCTCCAAGCATCGCCTCAACCAAGATCGTGCGATTGCGATGCGCCGTCTCACTCAGACCTAAAGTGTAAGTCGGAGCCGCGCCAAAGCGGTCGTACGGCGACACTACATCAATACTCTCACCCGAAGGCGTGACCAACCAGACGTCCACTGCTGCGCCAGTACAGTGCCCCGGAGGCGCTTTCTGGTCGGTCGGAGCAACCCATCGGCAAACTGTCCGCCGCAAAGCCGCGTCAGTCCGATTCGGAAAAACTTCCTTTCCGCAGTTCCAAACGAAGTCATAAATTCGCTGCTGACGATCAAACGGACGCCATGCGTCAATTGCGCCGAGCAAAATTCCCTCTGGAAGCGACTGGGCCGCCCGCTCCAACATCTCAGCTACCTGACGTCGTAGAAAAGGAATAACCGCGGGACGAAGAATTCTTACCGAAGGACTTACCACCGCGAGGTCAACCAATGGGTCGCCATTCTCGACTTCATCAATGAGATTGAGCAGGCGGATGGGCTCCGGTCTTCCCTTGGTTCGGTCCCATTTGACCGACTTCCGAATCGTCACTTCTCGACCACTTCCACAACGTCGCCCGGTTCTAAGTTTATGTCTTTCGTCTTGTCTTTTTCGAAGTCGTTCCAGCGAATCTTCACTTCTGGCTTATTGACTTTGGTTATCGAACGAATGACGAGGAAATTCCGACCGTTCAAAACGCCCTGGGCTTGCTTGATCGCCGCCTTGGCGGTTAGTGTTGGAGTCCATTCAATATTGATCGGTTTCCGAACTAATCCAATCACTGAAATATACTGAACCTCTTCTCTTGCTTCCACTCGAACCGAGTCTCCCCGCTGTAATTTGACGTCACCTTTGGTCGCGAGATCGAACGGTCCCATTTGGATCTCTCGCGAAATAAAGACTCGCTGGGAATTTCCTCTTGCGGTGACCCCTCCTGCCATATCAACGGCCGCCTTGATGGTCATTCCGTCGTAAAAAGGTATCGAGCCAGCCTTTGCAACTCCTCCAACCACGTAGACCTGCGCTCGCGATTGTTCGACCGGAATGCGAATCCGGTCTCCTGGCCGGACGAAACCATTCAAAGGATTTGGCCTTCCATCAATATCTATGGAAGTGGCTAAAGTAGCATCGCCGGAATCGAGAATTTCCACCAAACTGAGAAGCTCTTTGGCCGTTATGGAGTGAGGTACCGTCAGGAACAATTCGTTCTTGACTGCACCGGTAATCGTCACTCCAGATGCTCGGTCCGACTCAAACTTCACTATGACGTGATCTCGAACGCCAAGACTTTCCGAAATCTTTGCTTCGATCATTGACTGAACCAGCTCACCGGAACGGGTTACAACAACTATGCGACCTAGTGAAGGAATGACGATCGAGCCGTTCGACAAGACCCGGTAACGGCCGCTCAGGCGGGTTTCGGACTGGCAGTGGACCACCAACACGTCGCGATACTGAGCAACGGGGGTCACAGGCGGTTTTTGAGCGAACGCCGAGGGCGAGATCGCCCCCATAAAAATCATCGTGACGATGAAAAGGAGAATGGTGCCACAAGCCGGACTCGAACCGGCGACCCAAGCATTTTCAGTGCTTTGCTCTACCAACTGAGCTACCGTGGCACGATATTGGCGCGGATGACGGGACTTGAACCCGCGGCCTCCGGCGTGACAGGCCGGCGCTCTAACCACTGAGCTACACCCGCGTTGGAATGGAAAGTATGACATCTTCATGCGCCTAAGGTCAACCTCTGGGAAAAGATGCTGGCATTCGGTGTCATCACTTTCCTCATTATGGAAGATTTAACTTGCATTATGAGTCGCGGGACACACCTTCGGATTGCTGGACACTCGATCATCCCTTCCGACTCGCTCGCCAAAAAATATGAATTGAGAGGACTGACGAGCGAGCCACCTTCCCAACCTTTGGGAAGGAGCTTAGTTTTTACATGCATATGGTTGGTGATTGAGGTGCGAATTGAAGTGAGGTCAGTCCAGATCCTGAATGTTAATTTCGCCCATGCAGATCAGCCGAATCAGTTCGGCAACACCATCGGGATTTCTCAAAACTCGTTGGGCTGAAATTCTAACGACTTGAATTCCAGCTTTTCTGAACAATTCGTCACGAACGGAATCCGACTTTCGGTGGAGTTCGTGAATCTTCCCATCAATTTCAAAGACAATTCGAAGCCTTCCGTGGCTGACATAAAAGTCAGCCGTGAATCGCCCCTAAAAGTGGAGACCGACGCCTGAACCTGAAATCCTTGTTTACTTTTGGTAGGAGCCTTACCCGGAGGAGGAGCTCGTGCGTCAACATCTCGTTCCTTTGCTTCTTGGCTCGCGCAATATGTTTAGGTTGGGACGAGGCAGCTTTCCGGGAACTTCGCCAGATTCATCCATACAATGACTTTACTAGCAAGCAATTGAAATGCGGGCCTTTCGGATTTGAAAGAACTAGCTCCTTCCCAAAGATTAAGAACGTGGGATGATCAACTTGCTGACATTTCGGAAGCATTTTTGTGGTTGTGTTCACACAACCTAGCTTCGGCGGTAAAATTTCGGCTGACATGGCCGCCACAACCGAATCGCATCTCGACCACACCAAACCCGACGAACGAAATGGACTTCCGGGCGCAATGCCTCGCAAGATCAACGTCGTGATGATGGGAGCGGGAAGCGGATTCACGAATTCGGTCCTTCGTGATGTCGTGTTGATTCCGGACAACATGGGTGGCGAGCTTCGTCTGTGCGATATCGATCCCGTTCGCTTGGCGTTGCAAACGAAGCTCATGCAGAAAGTCATTGATGCGGTGGGGCAAACTAAAAAGTGGGTGCTGAAATCTTCGACCGACCGTCGAGAAGTGCTGCCGGGTGCGGATTATGTCGTCAATTCCATTGAAGTCAGCGGAATTGACTGCGTTCGGTTCGACAACGACATTCCGCTCGAGTTTGGAGTTAGCCAGAATATCGGTGACACCATCGGCCCTGGTGGACTGATGAAGGCGATGCGGACGATTCCGGTCTACATTGGGATTTTGCAGGACATGCGCGAATTATGTCCTCGCGCTCGAATGCTTAACTACACGAACCCGATGAGCATGATGATTCTTGCGGGTTCGCGAGCGGTGCCGGAGATTCCTCAGATTGGGCTGTGCCATTCGGTTCAGGGCACGTCTCGAATGCTGGCGGGGTTTGCTGAAGTTCCGTATGAGCAGGTTCAGTGGCAGTGCGCGGGCATCAACCACCTTGCGTGGTTTACCGACTTTAACGGTCCCGACGGTAAGTCGCTGTATCCGAAATTGATGGCGATGGCGGCTGATCGATCGTCGGATTTTGCCACCAAAGAGCCCGTTCGCTCGGACATGATGCTACACTTTGGCGCATTTATCACCGAGTCCAGCGGTCACCTCAGCGAGTACCTTCCGTACTATCGCAAGCGTAAAGACCTGCTGGACAAGTACACCGACACCGGTTACCGAGGTGAAGAGTCATTTTATGCCAATAACTGGCCGACGTGGCGTGCGACATCTGACGAGAATCGCGACAAGATGCTGACTGGCGAGAAGGAACTTAATTTCGAGCGCTCGTACGAGTATGGGGCTTGGATCATTGAGTCTATCGAGAAGAACGCCCCAATTGTCGTGTACGGAAACATGGCTCCAAACGAGGGTTGCATCGGCAACTTGCCGTCGGACGGCTGCATCGAGGTGGCTTGCTTAGTCAACCACAACGGCTTCCAGCCGACGAAATATGGTCGGTTGCCGCGCCAGATGGCGGCTATTTGCGACTCGAACATGCGGATGTTCGACCTTGGAGCCCAAGCAGCGGTTGAAAAATCAAAACAGCTCGCCGAGTGGGCGTTGATGATGGATCCGCTTACGGCGGCTGTTTGTTCTCCGGCGGAGATCAAGGAGCTGACGAGAAGATTGTTTGAGGCCGAAGCCCAGTTTTTGCCGGGATTTAAGTAACGGCAAGGAGAGAAACAAAGTTCGTAATGCTCCCGCGAAAAAAATAGCCCCGAGTCGTTTCGACTCAGGGCTCTCCTCTATGCAGACAGGATGCCTGCGCTTCCAGTGACTACCAGCGGCCGCCGCTGTTTCCGCCGGACCGGTTTCCACCGTTACCAAAGCTCTTTCCGCCTCGGTTTTGGCCCGGAGCGAAGCGTCGTGGCTTGCCTCCCTGGACTCCCTGGTGTCGTTGGAACTCAGGCAACGATGACGTTGAGTGAGTTGACACTTCGAACTTCATCGAGATGAGCTTTTCGATGTCGCGAACGTCTCGGTGCTGATCCGGCGCGGCCATGGTGATGGCGTGTCCCGTCTTCCCTGCTCGTCCGGTTCGACCAATTCGGTGAACGTAGTCATCGGCGCACTCAGGAATGTCGTAGTTGATAACCAACGAGATGTCCTTAACGTCGATTCCTCGAGCCGCGATGTCGGTTGCGACAAGAATTCGGTACTGGCCGGACTTGAATCCGTTCAGAGCTGCGATTCGCTGAGCCAACGTTCGATCCGAGTGAATCTCGGCAGCGGTGTGACCTTGTCGATTGATCGATTGAGCGATTTTTCGAGCGCCGTGTCGAGTTCTCGAGAAAACGAGGATGGTGCCCTTGTTTGCGTAAAGCAACTGGGTGAGCATGTCCGCCTTTGATTCTTTATCGATCACGATGAGTTCTTGGGTAACCGTCGAAGCAGTGAGCCTCTCTTGCTTGATTTGAACTCGCTCAGGATCGATCATGAAGTCCTCTGCGATATCCTCAACGATTCTTGGGAATGTTGCAGAGAACAAAAGCGTTTGCCGGGTCTTTGGAGTCTTGGCAAGGATTTCTCGAATCGCGGTGATGAAGCCCATATCGAGCATTCGGTCGGCCTCGTCGAGGACGACACATTGGATGTATCGAAGGTCGATGAGTCGCTGATTCATATGATCTTGCATTCGACCTGGAGTCGCCACAATCACTCGTGGGTTGCTTCTCAATTGTTGAATCTGTCGGTTCATCGGCGCACCACCGATTAGGAGTGCGGTTCGGACTCCGAGCTTTCGGAACGTTTCTTCGATCTGCATGGCGAGCTCTCGGGTTGGCGCGAGCACGAGGGCTTGGTCCGTTCCTTTGAGGGTCATGAGCATTGGGAGGCCGAATGCGAGGGTTTTCCCGGTACCCGTTTGGGCGATACCGATCATATCTTTTTTGGTCAATGCAACTGGAATTGCCATCTCCTGGATTGGAGTTGGATTCATGATCTGCATTCCGCCGAGGCGGCCTGCGAGGTCTTCTGAAATTCCGAGGGCAACAAATTCTTTTGCTATGATTCGGGGACCACTCGGCTGAGCCTCAGGTCTTGGTGCTTCGTATCGATTGTTCGGTGAACTAAATCGAGGTCTTGATGCGTCGCGGTTGTATGGCTTATCAGAGCCGTAGTTTCGATATTCTCTTTTCGGTGCGCGCTCAGGCGTGACCGTACTTTTCGTGTTTGGCATTTAGGGTTGTCGCACACAAAAGTAAATCTTGTTTTGGCGACTAAGTTCATTATGGCACATTTCACGCCATTGCCGTATTTAAGGTCGTTTGGTTGCCGAACTGGCAGATCAGCAATAGGCCGTTTGGCATATCTATTGCCCGGCATGATTACCTGGTTTTAGATTAACGCTACTGTATTTACATCGTCTTGCTATTAAAACCTGAACAAAGTTGTGAGGTTTGCGTTCATACTTCGTACAGTCATACCAATTTGGATTTCTATTCATTTTTATATGGCTTTTCCGCCAGTCGGCGGATTCTTGGGTATAACAACATGAAAAACAGGACATTAATTGTATTGGCGGGCTTAACCGTTGCCGGTTTCGCAAACGCTTCACTGGTCGGAAACCTTTACCTTGCGCAAGGTGGAGGAGCAAACGCTACAGGCTACGTAAATCAAATATTTCCAGACTTTCCAACATTTTCGACTGTTGGCGGAAACGTTGTCACCGTCGGCGGTTCCGGCTGGACTGTCGCAAATGTTCAGGGCGAATATACTGGACCGGCCAC
>JAYVXG010000155.1:0-7539 GCA_043785475.1 Armatimonadota bacterium | reverse complement strand
TTGACGAAGAAATGGCAAAGGAGCGCCGAAAGCACATTCGGAAAGAAGCTGACTTCTACGGTGCGATGGATGGTGCTTCCAAGTTCGTCAAAGGTGACGCAATTGCCTCGATTCTCATCATCATCGTTAACATTATCGGTGGCTTTGCTATCGGCTTCTTCAAAGGGCAAAGTGATCCGATCACGATTCTCAAGACTTACGCGCTTCTCAGTGTTGGCGAGGGCCTAACCGCGCAGCTCCCTGCACTTCTGATTAGCTCCGCAAGCGGTTTGCTCGTCACCCGCGCAGGCCAAGACCGAACGATGGCGGGCGAAGTCGCCACCCAATTTTTCGGCCAACCAAAAGCAATTCTTGTCGGCTCAGTTTCCATTGCCGCCTTTGGTCTTGTTCCGGGGTTCCCGGCCACCATATTCATGGGTGCGGGTGGTCTTATGTATTTCCTTTATAGCTTTGCAAAAAAGAACCCGCAAGTCGCGACCATGTTCGATACTGTCGTGAAGGAAAAGCCCGCACCGCCAGCTGCACCCATCGCAACTGGCCCTGAAGCAGTTCTTCCGCTACTCCAAGTGGACCCAATCGAAATTGAAATCGGATACGGATTAACGAAGCTCGCAGATCCCAAGGTCGGTGGTGATCTTGCGGACCGTATCGCGGCGACGCGGCGACAAATCGCGACCGAATTGGGACTCGTGATGCCAACAGTACGAATTCGAGACTCAGTTCAGCTTTCTAACCAAACGTACGTAATCAAAATTCGAGGCGAAGAAGTTGCAAGTTCCGAAATCATGCCCGATCGCATGCTCGCAGTAAATAGTGGCGATGCCATCGAATCAATTCCAGGAATACCAACCATTGATCCCGTTTTTAAGATGGATTCCCTTTGGATAGATCCCGATCAACGTGAGCTTGCTGAAAGGGTTGGTTATACGGTTATCGAACCGAGTGCCGTAATCTCAACTCACCTCTCTGAGCTGGTCAAAACACACGCACCCGAACTTCTCAGTCGCCAAGACGTCCAAGTCCTGATAGATGAGGCCAAAAAGACTAATGCCGCGGCTGTTTCCGAAGTCATCCCCGATATCGTTACGATTTCCGACGTTCAAAAAGTCCTTCAGCATCTCCTCCGTGAACGAATCCCTATTCGCGATATGGTCACGATTATCGAGACATTAGCGGATTTTGCGCCCCGAACCAAAGACGTCGAACAACTCGGCGAAGTGGTGCGCTCAGCAATCGCACGAACCGTCACCCGACAATATGTCGATTTCGAGGACAAGCTGAAATGTATGACTCTCGACCCGCCCCTTGAGCGCGAACTCGCCGATTTAGTAAGCCTCACCTCGTCGGGCACGACTTTGGTTCTTCCTCCCGATATGCAATCTCGCCTGATCCAACACCTCAAAACGGAATACGATCGGCTAACCATGCAGGGCTTCCAGCCTGTTCTCCTTTGCGGCGCTCAGCTCCGGCTCGCGATGAGACGGTTCCTCGATCGACACCTGCCCAACTTGGCCGTCCTTGCCTACAGCGAAATCTCAGCGAAAGCCGACGTCGAATTTGTTGGCCAAATCGCAGCTTAGGCCCTCTTGTGTGGAGTGCTCGTAATCTTTAGATTTCCTGATTCCAAAAATCTAGTGGCTTTGCACCTGCCTGCAATCTCATTCACAATGAGCCCAAACGAAAATGGAGCGAAGGCCCCCGGAAAGGAACGAAACCGTCGAAAGTCCACGGTCGCCCTGGTAGCCTCACGGAATTCGATAGCCTCTGCGAGCGACCCCGGCGACTTGCCCGCCAAAATAATTTTTTGAACTGAGGACGATCCCCCCGTTCAATCGCTAATTCCATTTCGGAACACCTTATCTGCGACTTTTTAAATCCAAAATGCGTAGAACGGGTAGAACAATCCTATGCAATACACCTCATTGGGCCGAACTGGCCTACAAGTTTCGCGACTCTGCCTTGGCACCATGAATTTTGGTCCCCAAACGACCCAAGAAGACAGCTTCAAAGTCATGGATCGAGCTCTTGAACATAAGATCAACTTTTTCGACACCGCCGACGTTTACGGCTGGAGCAAAGGCGAAGGCATCACCGAGAAAATCATCGGCGACTGGTTTGCCCAAGGTGGAAACCGTCGAGAACGAGTCGTAATCGCCACCAAGCTTTACGGCGACATGGGCAAAGATGAACTCGATAGTTGGCCAAATACTAACCGGGTCACTGCTCTCCACATTCGAAGAGCGTGCGAAGGTTCGCTCAAGCGACTCAAGACTGACTATATTGACCTCTATCAGATGCACCACATCTACCGAGCGGCACCGTGGGACGAGATTTGGGAAGCAATGGACATCTTGAAAACGCAAGGCAAGATCCTCTATGTAGGATCGTCAAACTTTGCTGGCTGGCACATTGTCCAAGCCAATGAGGCGGCCGCAAAGCGACACTCGGTCGGTTTGGTCTCGGAGCAGTCGAAATATTCCCTTCTTCAACGAGAAATCGAAATGGAAGTTGGACCCGCCGCCGAAGCCTACGGCGTTGGCGTCATTCCGTGGTCGCCTCTTGCAAGTGGAATTTTGGGCGGCGTCATTAAAAGTATTGATGGGGTACGACGATTCTCCGATGCAAACAAGATGGTTATCGAGAAGCACCGCGACCAATTGACCCGATGGGAAGACCTGTGCGAATCGATGGGTGAAAAGCCAGCCGACGTCGCGCTTGCTTGGACCCTTTCGAAATCTTTCGTAACTGCACCTATCATCGGCCCACGAACGATTGAGCAACTCGACGGATCACTCCGAGCTTTGGAAATTGAGATCACAACCGAACTAAGCACGAAGATTGACGAAATCTTCCCGGCGTTTAAGACCTCTCCCGAACACTACGCCTGGTAATTAATATTCCCCTTCTCCCATTTGGTCTTGGAAATGGGAGAAGGGGTTAGGGGATGAGCGCTCTTCAAACCGCTAACGGCTTCTCGTCCCGCTCTTTCCAGGTCCATATAATGACGAAGGCGACTACAACCATGATCGACCAACTGAGGATCTTGGACGAATCGACCGGCTGCCAACCGTTGACCTGGTGCGGGTACACCCATGCTCCTAAGTAGGTGCAGATATTCTCACCAACCCAAACGAAGAATCCGATCAGGGCGAAAGAAAGGGGAATGGGCATTTTCAGCCGCTTGGAATTACAAGTGAAATTGGATTGTCCCGGAGCGAAAAGAGCGACCAAGGCGAGACTCAGCCAGATGCGGTTATCGCCCAGCCAGCTTGCCGTAAAAAAGTTGAGATAGATTAGTGCGACTCCTGCGAGTGCTATCCACTTCTTCGGCATCCTCGTGAACTCCAGATCGAAGACGCGATATGCTTGGAAGATGTAGCTCGCCACTCCGGCATACATGAAGCCCGAGAACAGGGGGACGCCGGAAAATTTGGAGTAGGCGAACTCAGGATATGCCCAAGAACCGTGCCTCACCTTGTACAATTCGAGCACCAAGCCAACCAAATGAAAGACGCAAATGGTGATGAGCTCTTTCTTCGTCTCTAAGCCCTTGAGCCACATGAAGACCTGCATAGCAAGGCAAGTGACGAGCATGAAATCGTACCGCGGCAGCAGGGACTGCCAATGCGAAACGAGGAGCATCGCGAAGATGAAAAGCGCAAAGATGGACGCCCGAACTTGCTTGACAAAGAACGCCCAAAACTCCCGCATTGTTCAGGAGAACGACAAATGAGGCATTCGAGTTCCAGTCGATTCCATGATTAGCTAGCTTGACCGCGCTCAGTCCATCGTTGGCTCGTCAGAGTAAAAACTACGGAGGCCCGACCGGCAAAGGAAGTATGTCAAGGTCGAAGGAATCGTGATGATAGCGAGGGCAAAGATCGCGCCAATAACTACAAACCCGAAGCTCTCGTCAAACGACCGGTCAAGGCCGAAAAGGCCCTTTGGAATAATGCCGATGACGACTAATAACGTTATAGGAATAAGGGACAACGAGGCAATGACAATCAAAGAAAGTATTTCGCACCCAACGTTTAGCAATCCAAAACCAAGAGGTCTGTGGCGCAAAGCAATTAAGAACATCCCGACAAACAAATGACCAACCAAAAGCCCCAAAACCCACTCAATCGGCTTGCCGCTAAAAAAAGAATAACTAACAAAAATGTACAAAAGCGCACAGACCCAGAATTTAATTCTTGAATTCAAGACGCAATAGATTCGTTTGTCGAACACGGGCTTCTACTTCTCAATCGAAGTCTACGCGATATCAGTCGCCGTCATTGCTCGAAAACGGAGACGAGTAGTTTGGTGGCTCTTTAGTGATCTGAACGTCGTGAGGATGGCTCTCGCGAAGTCCTGCCCCGGTGATCTTCATAAACTCCGCAATGTCGTGGAGCTCGGCCAATGACCCCGCTCCGACGTAGCCAAACCCAGATCGCATTCCACCCACCAACTGGGCGACGGTATCCTTGAGGGCTCCTTTAAATGGAACGCGGCCCTCGACGCCTTCGGGAACAATGACCGCACCCGAATCCTTAATCTGCATGTATCGATCGCTGGAGCCTGACTTCATTGCTCCAACCGATCCCATGCCTCGGTAAACCTTGTACGCTCGGTTTCGGTAAATCTCGATCTCGCCCGGACTCTCCTCGCAACCGGCAAACATATTGCCCATCATAACCGCGTTGGCACCAGCGGCCAAGCACTTGACTACGTCGCCAGAAGATCGTATACCACCATCGGCGATGGTTGGAATTCCGAGTTCTCGTGCCGCTTCGGCGCAATCTCGGACCGCGGTGAACTGCGGAACACCGACGCCGGCGACGATTCTGGTTGTACAAATCGAACCTGCCCCAATACCGATCCGCAGTCCATCGGCACCCAACTCGTGAAGAGCCTTTACACCCGCTGCCGTCGCAACGTTTCCGGCGATGACCTTTAGATCAGGAAGTTTTTCTTTCAGCATCTTGAGGCAACTCATTACCCCTTTCGAGTGGCCGTGAGCCGCGTCGATGACGACAAAATCCACTCCGCCATCATGCAATGCTTTGGCGCGCTCATAAGGCTCTCGAAGGGCGCCGATTGCTGCGCCCACCACCAAACGTCCCTTGCTATCCTTCGTTGAATACGGATGTTGCTGAACTTTGAGAATGTCTTTTATCGTAATGAGGCCCTTTAAAAAGCCTTCGGCATCAACAATCGGAAGTTTTTCAATTCGGTTTTGGGCAAGAATCTCTTGGGCTTGCTTAAGGGTTGTTCCCTGCGCCGCAGTAATTAGGTTTTTCGTGGTCATTCGCAAATGAATCGCTTGCGTGTAGTCACTTTCAAATCGAATGTCTCGGTTGGTCAAGATGCCAACTAACTTCCCTTCGGCATCGACAATCGGCACACCGGAAATGTGATATCGCTCCATGAGATTGACTGCATCCTGCAACGTCTCGTCGGCGGTGAGCTTGAACGGCTTGGTGATAACTCCACTCTCTGATCGCTTGACTCGGTCGACCGCGGCGGCTTGCTCGTTAATCGACATAGTGCGATGAAGCACGCCAACTCCACCTTCTCGCGCCATGGCTATGGCCAGTCGGGCGTCAGTGACGGTGTCCATCGGGGCGGAAATAATCGGCACATTGAGCCGTATTCCGGGAAGCAATTGGGATCCTAAATCTACTTCACTGGGAAGTACTTCTGTCTTGGCAGGGATAAGGAGAACATCATCGAAACTGAGTCCTTCGCGGTAGGAAGCCATATAGAAGTATGACACAAATTGGGGGCTGTTCCCTGCCTCCTCGCGGTAGGATGGGACAGGAAATACACCTCTTTAGTGAACAGATGTACAGAGTGAAAATCTCAATATTCGTCGCGCAATTGAAAATCTGCGAGCTGACCCAGCTTCAATGAGCCTATGACCCCTGCGTCCCCGTTGACTTCTGCTCCCCGGACCGTATAGCCCAGAACCGCCTCATCGAGCGTGATATTTTCATCTTGAACGAACCCATCGGGCCGGGTAACCGCGGACTGAATCCCGTCCATCGGGTCACCGGGAACAATGGGTCGATCCGAACTAAGGCTAACTTTCAATCCGGCGTTAATCGCCGACCTCGCTCGATTCAATCTCGATGCAACGTCCGGCCCAAGTTGCCGTTTGTACACGTGCCCAAACCGCAACAGGAACTCCGGCTGGAACGTCACAAAGCAATCCAGTTTCTGCAATCGGTTAATCTGTGCGTCGCTCAAGATCATCGCATGCTCCAACCGGTGATCCGACGCCCGACCGGTCGCCTCAAAGGCATCCATCACCAGATCAACCGCATAGTCGCCGATGGCGTGAACCGCGACCTGATAACCCGCGTCGCTCGCGGTTTTGGTCATCATGTTTAGTTTTTCTGGAGCATAAATGAGCTGGCCACTAGTCCCAATCGCGGTCGTATTTTGTCCATTCTTCGAGATCACCGGACCCGGTGCCGGAAGCCCAGAATATGAGCCATAAATTGCCGCCGTTGCCGAGCCTATTGCTCCATCTGCGAACAGCTTGATTCCCGCAATGCGAGTGCTATTCGGATCGGAGAACGTTTGTTCATGCTCCCGAAAAGCCTCTAACCCAATTCCCCGAGGGCCAAATACTTCTTTCCACTGAACGTACAACCGGGTCCTTATCCGACATCCCCGCGCTGCGGCGATTTGATAAGCCTCGAATTCATTTTTTAGGTCAAATCGGCCCGTCATCATGTCGGACGCGCAAGTGATCCCAAGGTCGGCCATTTGGTCGCCCGCAACCAAAATCGCGTCCACCATCTCTTCGAGCGACGGTTTTGGCGTCGCCCCCCAAACCACTTCATGGGCGTCCTCTAGCAAGACGCCATTCAGGCGTCCAGAAGAATCGCGGCCAAACTCTCCTCCCGACGGATTCGGCGTTTCGTGAGTAACTCCTGCCGCCGCAAGAGCGACCGAATTGGCAATGCTGCAATGGCCATTGTAATGGCGCAGCAAAATCGGGCGCGATGAAGAAATTGCGTCCAAATCATGAACCGTGAGGTGCCGTCCATCAGCAAACTTATTGTTGTCGTACTGAACGGCGAGCATCCACCCATCCGGCTGAGAAACGTGGCGGTCGAGCACCACCTCCAATACTTCCTCCCTCGTCGAACATTCACCCAAGTTGAGCTTTAACAGATCGAGCCCGGATGGCAGGACGTGGCAATGCGAGTCAATGAAGCCCGGAAGCAGAATTTTGCCGCCACAGTCAAATTCCTCGTCGCCCATCAAATCAACATGAGCGGGAATCGGATCCGACGCAAACACGCCGTCCTCGATAAACATTTCATGGTGGCCGTCATTGCCCAATATCCTAAAATTTTGAAGCTTCTTTAACATATTTCCCCCGCCACTCGATGGGCACTCTCAAGCGCACCTTCAATAAATCCAACCCAAGTCGCCGTATGCTCCCCTGCGAAATGAATTCGCCCTTCGCTACGCACCATGGTCTCGGCGTGGCCCAGCGTGTAGCCCGGGGCATAGTGCGAAAACGCCCCGAGCGAATAT
>JAYVXG010000154.1:0-7544 GCA_043785475.1 Armatimonadota bacterium | reverse complement strand
TCGAATAATCTCAGCGAGGCCGTCAAAAAGACGCTCCAGGCAATTCGGCCCGAGGTTTTGCCAGAGGGAGCAAATTTGACGACCCTCATGAACGCTTTTGAGCCTGCTGCCAAAGACAGAGTTCTTGGGCTACAAATGGAGCTAACCGAGCTTAAGAAGACCCAGCCTCCCACGCCTGAATTTGCCATGGCGATGCAGGACAGTAACGCGCACGATGGCGTTATTTTCAAACGAGGAAACCCGGGAAACCAAGGCGATCCCGCACCTCGGCGATTTTTGCTTGCATTATCGAAGCCAAACGAAGAGCGGGCGCATTGGACCAAAGGGAGTGGACGCCTCGACCTAGCTCGATCAATCTCATCAAAAGAAAACCCCTTGACCGCTCGGGTTTTTGTAAACCGAGTCTGGCAGGACCACTTCGGCTCCGGAATTGTCAGGACTCCGTCGGACTTTGGAAACCAGGGCGAACGGCCAACAAACCCCGATCTGCTCGACTATTTGGCCACGTCGTTTATGGAAAACGGATGGTCGATCAAGAAACTACAAAAACTTATCGTGACGTCCGCTACATATCGGCAGTCGAGCGCAGTGTCGCCATCAACGTACAACGCAGACCCCGAAAACAGAAGCCTCAGCCACATGAACCGTCGTCGCCTTGACCTTGAGCAACTTCGTGACTCACTTTTCCTAGCCGCTGGACATCTTGATCTTAGCAAGACCGGCGGTAGATCGGTGGATCTTTGGTCAGCGCCCTTCACGTCAAGAAGGGCGGCGTACGGTTTTATTGAGCGTCAAAACCTTCCCGGAATTTTTCGGACCTTTGATTTTGCTTCGCCCGACATCACCAGCTCCCGCCGGTTCATGACGACGGTGCCTCAACAGGCCCTCTTCTTCATGAACTCGCCGATCAGTATCGAGCAAGCCAAAGCAATTTCCATGCAGCCCGCGATTCTGAGCGCGATCGACGACAGGCAAAGAGTGCGCCGTTTGTACCAACTGCTTTTTGCTCGGCTCCCGGATAGCACCGAAACCGCCGTCGCCTTGACATATCTTAAGCAAGGCAGCCAAACCAAAGTCGAAGTCCCCCAAGGAGAGTGGCGATATGGCTATGGCGAATACGACATGTCAACGCGAAAAACCTCCTCCTTCACTCAACTTAGTTTCTACGCCGACAATGGCTACCGAGTCGGAAAGGATTTCCCGGATCCCAAGCTGGGCTACATCATAGTGAACTCTCTAGGCGGACATCCTGGTCATGACGGTGCTCACTCCGCGATTCGCCGATGGATTGCTCCTGCAAATATGACCATCCGAATCGAGGGGAATCTCCACCACCCAAGGCCCGAAGGTGACGGTGTGCGGGCTCGCATCATTTCGAGCCGAGAAGGATTGCTCGGCGAATGGACGGTTCACAACTCGTCGACCCAGACTGATCTTGCCAAAGTTATCGTGCAGATAGGAGACACGATTGACTTTATGATCGATCCAATGACGAGCGACAACTCTGACGCCACGAATTGGAGTCCGAAAATTGTCTCCTCTGACGGCAAGCAAGCATGGGACGCAAAGACAAACTTCTCCCCACCATCGGGTGAACCATTAACCCGGCTTGCTCTCTACGCCCAAGCATTAATGATGACCAACGAATTTCTGTTTATTGACTAAGGAACCAGATGTCCGATTTTGACCACAACAAGCATATCCGCGATCTTTTCTTAACCCGCCGAGAGCTTCTCGGACGAATGGGGAACGGTTTCGCTGCTGTCGGATTGATGTCGTTGCTCGGAGAATCGGCCCTCGGCTCCACTGGATCTCAGGCAGGTGGGCAAGTTGGTCCCTACAACCCAATGGCACCGCGTAAGCCGCCTTTGCCAGCAAAGGCAAAGCGGGTCATCTTCCTGTTCATGAACGGCGGACCATCGCAAGTCGACACATTTGACCCCAAACCACAGTTGACCAAATACAACGGACAGGTGATTCCGTTGAACTTGCCAACCGAACGTCGAACCGGAGCGGCAATGGCATCACCATTTTCATTTAAGAAATATGGTCAGTCCGGCATCGAGGTGAGTGAGATCTTCCCCAATGTCGCCAAGCACGTTGACGATATGTGCATCATCCGCTCCATGCATGCCGACGTGCCCAATCACGAGCCATCATTGATGCTCATGAACTGCGGTGACGCTCGGCAAATCCGGCCGTCGATGGGGAGTTGGGTTCTATACGGGCTGGGAACCGAGAATCAAAACCTCCCGGGCTTTATCTCGATGTGTCCTGGGGGTTTCCCAATTCAAGAGACTCAGAACTGGCAATCGGGCTTTCTGCCCGGAGTCCTCGCCGGAACCTATATCGACCCCAACCAGACCGATATCGACAAGATTGTCGAGAACATCAAGAATCATTACACCCTCCCGAGCGACCAGCGCGAGCAACTTGACCTGGTTCAGAAGCTCAACAAGGAGCATCTCGCCAAGCGAGACAACGACCCAGCTCTCGAGTCTCGAATTCAATCGTTCGAACTTGCGTACCGAATGCAAACCGAAGCCACCGACGCATTTGACGTCAACAAAGAGTCGCAGGCGACTCGCGAAATGTACGGTCCGGGCAACTTTGCCCGTCAATGCCTCATCGCCCGAAGGTTGGCAGAGCGAGGGGTTCGATTTATCCAGCTCTATCACGGAGCAGGGCAGCCGTGGGATAGCCATGACGACATCAAAAACGCTCATAGAAACCTCGCAAAGGAATCTGACCAAGGCATCGGAGCGCTTTTGACAGACCTCAAGCAGCGGGGAATGCTGGAGGAGACGCTTGTCATTTGGGGTGGGGAATTTGGCCGAACTCCAACTGTCGAACTTCCGACTCCAGGAGCAAACGCCGGCACATCAAGCGGTCGCGACCACAACCATTACGGCTTCACGTACTGGATGGCTGGCGGTGGCGTTAAAGGCGGAATCGTGTACGGCTCAACCGACGAATTTGGATTCAAAGCCGAGACAAACCCGGTCCACGTTCACGACCTCCACGCCACGATTTTGCACCTTCTCGGCTTTGATCACACCAAACTAACCTATCGCCACGCTGGCCGAGATTTCCGACTCACTGACGTGTACGGCAACGTCATCCACGACCTTATTGCTTGAGATCAATCGCCATTTAAAAATTGAGCACACATTCATCGCTTCCGCAAGTTGCGCCGGGGTGAATTCGATGGCCCGATGTTCGGTCAAATTGGCGGGGACCATATCTGAGATGGTTCATCGGAAGTTGAACTCAGATATTTTCGTCGAGACACTATTTGCAACCCATATAATCCCTATTTCGTCTCTTTTTAAGTACATGCGATATCTCATGCGCCAAAAGCTTTTCTCGTTTCGCGACGACTTCGTGATCAAAGATGAATTTGATCGCGATATGTTCCGCGTCATCGGTCAGGTCTTTAGCTTCGGCAAGCAACTTTCTTTCTACTCGATGGACGGGCAGGAGCTTGCGTTCATTCGCCAACAAGTCTTTGCGTGGGGACCGACTTATCAAATTTATCGAGGCGGACAGCTTTACGCCACGGTTAAGAAGAACCTCTTCTCATTCTTCAGTTGCATATTTGAAATCGACATTCCTGGACCGAACGACCTCCGCGCCGAAGGCGACTTTTCCGACCACAATTATCGGATCGTACAAGGTCCAAACATCATCGGACTTATCTCGAAACAATGGTTTTCGTGGGCCGACAGCTACGGAGTCGAAACCTCACCGGGAAGCGATGACATTCTTCTTCTCGCTTGCACTGTCGTCATCGATATGGCTTGCCATGAAGGCGGTCATGAATCCGCCGGCGGACTGCTTGGTGGCTTGCTGGACATCTAAAATAGTAGCCAGAAGAAAGTCTTCTTCTGGCTACTACTACGCTAGCCGCCGATCTTGCTCTTATCGGGGTTAGAAGGTCGATGCAGAACCGGCGTCTTGTAGTTTGCTAGCCGTTTGTTAATCTCCACGATCGCTCGCTCAAGCTGAGGATCCTTGCCCTGTCGCCACATGTACGGATCGAACTCGACCTCAATATCAGGATCGACGCCGTGGCCCTCAACATCCCACGTTCCTTCGTCCACGTTGTAAAACGCGCAATTTGGAGAGTTGATCTTTCCGCCGTCGACGGTTGGGAATCCAAAGGAAGCAACTAGGCCACCCCACGTTCGCTTACCAATAAGGGGTCCAATTTTCTTATGCTTAAACAGCCAAGGGAACATATCTCCGCCCGAACCAGAGAACTGGTTTGCAAGGAGCACTTTCGGACCATAAATGGTTGCACCTGGAGTCGGCCAGTCCTTGCCAGTCCGGGGAGAGAAGGCGCCCTCCATCTTCTTACTCATCTCGTAGACCATATAATCCACGATCAAGCCGCCAGTATTGAACCGCTCATCCACCACGATTCCATCTTTGCCGACTTGGGAATAGTAGTAGCGATTAAAGGCCGTCCACCCCCCAAGATGCGTGTCGGGAACATGAACGTATCCCGCCCGTCCGCCGGTCATTTTATCAACGTATCGTCGGTTGTCTTCTTCCCAAGCTCGGTTTCGGAGGGCACCTTCGCTTCCTACTGGCAACACGGTGACTTCGCGAGAACCGACTCCATTCGGATTTGGTCCGATTCTGACTCTGACTTGCTTGCCGGCTTTTCCTTCGAGCGTCTCGTAAATATCATTTGAATCCAAAAGATCCTTACCGTCAATGGCAAGAATGTACTCGCCGACCTTAGCATTAATTCCGGGCTGAGCCAGCGGTGCGTACAAACCGGGATTCCAGCGCTCGCCGTCATAAATTCGGGTAAACCGATATTTTCCGCCGTCCATCGAATAGTCAGCGCCCAGCAAACCACCGGGGGTTCCGCTCACGCCGGGAATATCGCCACCCGATGCCCACATGTGGCCTATCACCATTTCGCCGAGCATATCGGTGAAGAGATAGTTGAGGTCGCTTCTCGAAGCGACTCCGTCTAAGAACGGTGCGTATCGGGCGCGCATCGCCTCGGCACTGATGCCGTGCATATTGGCGGCATAAAACATAATCGGCTCATTATTCCAAATCTCATTGAAGATCGATTTCCATTCTGCTTTCGGATCGATCTTGACGCGAAGGCCTGCGATGTCGAGTCCCCCCGTTCCCGGAGGAGTCGGTGCCATAGTCGTCACGATTGCTGGCCCCGTCGGTCCAACCAAAAGTGCCTTGGAGCCATCGGGAGTGGTCGTCATGCTTACGCCTACACCAAACGGCGTACTCTTTCTCTCCGCCATTGACCACTTTGAGATTGTCGCTAAAGGTGAACCTGCCTGAGGATTGATATGAGCAGGCTGAACAAGCGCGAAAAACGAACCAGGGGCACCGGGCTCTAGGCCAACAAATTCGCCACCAGCCATCGGCAACGAAATGATTCGGTGCTCGATGTCCTCAAGGTCAATCGAGAATTTGGGCTCCTCCGGCTTTTTCGCTGGCTCGGTTCCGGGCGGCACCGGTACCACTTCCTCGTCACTCTCTGGGCTCAGCGGATTCGGAAGGTCTTTGCGAAGGACGATGCAGTACATCGTGCTCAGTACGACCGGAGTCGTCATGCTCGACATATCGAGCCAACTGGTCGAAGGGCCAGCGTTGGTGCTTGCGTAGAAGTATAGGTACTTTCCATTTCTGTCGAAAATTGGACTCTTTGCAAGGCTCAGGCCATCTGTAACTTGTAATCGTTTGCCTGATTCAAGACTATAAATGAAAATCGCTTGCATATGGCTCTCAAGGTCACGGGCGTAGGTGATCCATTTAGAATCGGGTGACCATCGAGCGGTTAACGAAACGTTCGGATCCGTAAAAATTGTCTGGTCGACCTGAGTATTCTTACCAGTTGCGACATCAAGAATCCAAAGCTTATTGCGATTGTCCGTGTAGGCAATCTTCGAAGAGTCAGGCGACCAGTACGACGCGCCAGAACCGAAGTAGTAGGCGGGAGACTCGCCAAGATTGACCAGCTTCGTGGAGGAAGTTGCGGTGTCAAATAGCGCCATTTGCTGCTTGCCTGTCTCATCAGTGATGAACGAAATCGTCTTTCCGTCCGGTGACCAAGCTGGATCGCGGCGATGGACCCCCTGTTGAGTTGTAATAATTCTCGCGTCACCTTTAGCCGCCGGCACAGTTGCGATCCATCCTCGGGCAGCAACTACTACCCGCTGGCCACTCGGCGAGATGCTCGCGCCAGTAATGTGTCCAGCCAAGCTCTTAAACTGAGTGCGGACTTCAGTGAAGTCGCCGTTAATATTGATGTTTACTTGGGTTGATTTTTTGCTTGCTAGATCAAACAGATGGATCGACCCCAACTTTTCATAAACGATCGCGCCCGGACCCGCCGTCGCTGACTTAAGATCAAAACCGTTCCCCGGTATTTCCTCGGTGACTCGCTTCGTATCGACATCATAACTGTTCAGTCCCACGGGTCCTTTGGGATCGCTGAGGAAATAAACCTTGTTGCCAATCCACATCGGGAAAGAGTCGTTCCACCCTTTTCTCGGAATTTCGATTACGTGAGAATCCGACATCTGACCAATCCAAATCGAATAGGCTTGCCCGCCCCGATATCGCTTCCAAGCGTCTTGCCACTTATATCCCGGAACGTAAGCTAGTTGCTTGCCATCCGGAGAAAACGAAGCCATCGTTCCCATTGGGAACGGAAGCATTTTTGGCACGCCACCGTCGGTGTTGACCGTAAACATTTGGGGAGCCCCAACGTTTGAATGCATCGCTGACTCGAAGATAACTGACCTACCGTCTGGAGTCCATCCCAACACCGCTTTGGGTGCGGGATGGTAGGTTAGCCGCTTGGGCACTCCTCCATCGGCGGGGATTGTGAATACATCAGCGTTTCCATGGTATTGACCCGTGAAAGCAATGGTTCGTCCGTCGGGTGAGAAGTAAGGATTCACCTCAATCCCCGGGGAGCTTGTCAGACGAGTGGCGTCGCCGCCTGAGCGGGGCACCGACCACAAATCACCGGCATATTCAAACACAATTTTGGTGCGATTTATTGTCGGATGCTTCATGAGCAGCGGGTTCGGGCCGGGATCAAACCCTGATTGACGGGCAACTGAAAGGAGGGCCAAAGTAGAGAGCAAGAGCATTACCTGTATTTTTACCTTAACCCTGCCCTCAGTCTTCCTACTAACCGCGAACGTCAACCTGTAAACTAAAGAGACCTTGACCTACATTGCATTTCTTCGCGGGATTAACGTCGGCGGAAACAAAAAACTGCCGATGGCGGAACTCAGCACATTCCTGACTGAGCTCGGATTCACCAAGGTTCAGACTCTCTTGCAAAGTGGTAACGTTGTGTTCGATTCAGCTGAACGATCCCCCCAGGAACTTGAAATCTATCTCGCCGAAGAAACCGAGCAAAAATTTGGTTTGACTACCGAATTTGTGGTGCGAACCCCGGAGGATATCGCCGCGGTTATCGCTCGAAACCCCTTCCCGGACGAGGCGATTCAGGATCCAGGTCACTTTCTTGTCCTCTTCAT
>JAYVXG010000153.1:0-7563 GCA_043785475.1 Armatimonadota bacterium | reverse complement strand
TGGTCGAAGGGTCAAATTTAAAGATTGATGGCGGAGAGATATTTGGATCGCTCGGAAACCGGCCCTGCGCCCGCTGGACCATTTGCATGACGTCAATGGTCGCCTTGTCAACGTCGACTCCGTATTCGAGCTGTACCCGTACAAAGCAGCTCCCCTGTGAGGAGTTGGACGAGACCATATATAGCCCCTTCAGCGAGCCAACTGCCTGCTCAATGGGCCTGGTGATCTGAGATTCCATCTCTTCTGGTGACGTATTGGGCCAAGAAACGGCAATCGCAACAATTGGAATATCGATCTTTGGCAGAAGGTCAATGGTGAGACGTTGAAGGCATATAAACCCCAGCACAACGAGGCTCAAGATTCGCATCGTAACCGCGACAGGTCGCGTGACGGCAAACTTAGCGAGGTTCACGGCGTTCCTTTGCCTCGTCGACGTCCTTCTGGCGGTGGAGCATTTCCGGCTCCAGGGGCATTCGATCCGGTAGGATCGCCGCCCTTGCCCTGAAGACTACCCTTACCCTTACGACCATCTTTCCCGCCTTCCTTCGGATCGGCAACTTTAACTTCCTTTCCGTCTTTCAGAGGATCGTAGCTAAGGGTTACGACGCGTTCGCCCGCGGTCACTCCTTCTGTCACCTCGATCACTTTGTCGTCGGCAACGCCGAGCTTCACGTTTCGGATTTCGATCCTGTGGTCCTTGTTGACAACCGCAACAGTGGGAATCTTGCCTGCGTAAATGATCGCCTCTTTTGGAACCGAGACGTCGACCTTCTTCGCATCCGTCGAGAAATTGATCTTTCCAAACAGGCCCGGCCTCAAAACATGATTCGAATTCTCAACGCGGATCTTCATCATGATTTGACGACTTTGAAGGTCCGCAGAAGGATTGATGTTAGTGATCGCACCCTGAATTTCTTTACCGCTATTTCCTTCGATCGCGATCTTTGCGATCTGCCCGACTCGAACTTTGTCACCGAGCTCAACGGGTATCGACGCCACAAAGAATAGCCAGTCCAACGATTGGATAACCAGAACCGCTTGGCCGGGAGAGGCAAGCGCGCCTTCGTCGGCGTTGCGAGCAGTGATGACGCCGTTGATTGGGCTTTTCAGATCCGTTTCGCTCAACAAAGTTCTTGCCTGAGTGACCTGTGCCTCCGCCACCGAAACCGCCGCACCCAAGGCTTTTATGTTTTCTTGGTAGGCCGGGTTCATTGCCTGGTTTGCCCTTGCAACCCTGACCGCGGATTGCCCTTGGTTGACTTTAGCCTGGGACGCAGCAATGTCTGCCTTGCCTTTCGCTTTTGCAATATCAAGCTGTGTCTTGGATTGGATAAGTTGGGTCTTGGCAGTTTGGTTGGCTTGCTTAGCTGATCCCAATTGAGCCGTGGCAATTTGAACTTGCTTTTCTTGGAGATCGAAGGCGGTGGCCGAATCGTCATAATCCCGTTGAGCAATATAGCCCTTTTCCAAAAGCTCCTTGTTGCGATCGACTTTAGTCCGCAAATTGTTTCGAGTAGCTTTTTCTTTCTCAAGGGTCGCTTCCGCCGTCGTCACGGTGGATTGGGTTGAAGAAACCCGCGATTGAGCGTCAGAAATTGCTCCATCGAGCGTGCTTAGCGTCGCGTCAACTGTTCGCTTAGTCTGCGTTAGTTCCGCTTGAAGATTGTTCAGCGCCGCCGTTTGTTGGTCGATTTGTCCCTTGACCCCCGCAGAATTTGGCGTCGATTCAATCTTTGCTTGAGCGAGTTTGGCTCGGGCTTGGGCCAGATTTGCCTGCGCCTGAGACAGTCCGGCCAGGGCGGTTGCTGGGTCGATCTTGACAAGGATTTGACCAGTGGTAACTGCATCACCTTCGCGACCTGAAATGCTGGTGATCTTTCCCGAGAGTCGAGTGGTCAGTTGAACTTTGAACGGAGAGTCCAAATTTCCGGCTGCGGCGATGTTCCCCGAGATAATCGCGGGACCTGCGATTCCAACTTGAACAGACGGGGTCTTTCGAGAACCCATTCCTGACTTTAGTTGCTGATCATTGCCAGATTTGGACTTGATCCTCCAAGTGATTAGCCCGCCTAAAACGGCCAGCGGCAAGAGAATCAGAACGGCTTTCTTAAACATGCGGAAATGAGGTTGCTCGAACCCCCAGTGTACTACGCAATAAATTTTCAAAAGGTCGGCTAGGCGTAGCTCAAATTCCGTTGGAATCGCTACTTACTTACGGTTAGACCATACCGCGGTGCCGGCGTTGCGCTCTTCCGACCCTTAATTGACTTCCAGAGGATGTCGTTCAGTTCCTCGTCAGTTTCGCTCTCTTCGCCAAACCGAGGAATTCGATCACTGAACTTAGACCGATAGGCAGTCTTCAAATTCAGGTCGCAAACGATGTCTCGGCTCGGTTTGATCGCGGTAAACGGCGCCGCATTATCCGCTTCATGACCAAAAACTGAAATCGGATTTGCAACTGCGTCATATTGCGACATCGGCGGCATGTCGAGCAGGAGCTCCATCGTGCGCAACATCGAGTCCGTGTTGTAGAACGTGCTGTCGACTTTCCCTCGCTGAATGTAAGGAGAGATTACGTAGGCTGTCGAGCGGTGGGCATCGATGTGATCAATCCCAGATTGGGCATCATCTTCCAAAATGCAAATCGCGGTCTCTTTCCAAAAAGGACTGTTTGAAACTGCTTCGACCAGCTTCCCGACCGCATAGTCGTTGTCGGCAACCATGCTCAATGGAGTAGGAACCCTATCGCGCGTACCCATGGTGTGGTCATTTCCGAGTCGAAGACTCTGGAATCGGGGCATCGTCCCAGATTTCACGAAGCCGTCAAATTCGTGTTTCCACTCGTCAAATCGATTTGAAGAATGGTTAGCTCCGTAGGACTTGAGTTGGCCCTTAAAATCAAATCCGTACTCCTTGTAGATCGGCGAGTCGGCGTACATGGTGTCGTAGTGCCGAAAACTGGAGTCATTGTGATTAAGCAATACTTTGACATTCGGTTGACTGTCAACCGCGCCGTTGAATGTCGAGTTCCTCTTGTCCTTCAGATCGATAAATTGTGTATACATGCCGTAGCTACGGAAAGAGACCTTGCTTCGGTCGCAAAGCTCCCAGATGTAACCCGCCGCAGGCTTGGCCACGTTGTTGATGCCCGAAAGCTCGATCGCCTCGCCATTATTTTGCCCTTCGGTGTCATAACTTCGGCCCCGTCCCGAGTAGTTATAAGGTGTGTTGCGGGAAGCGTAGGCACTCGCCATTCCGCTAACCGACCATTGCCAACCGTCCTGGCTAACTTCGGCGCAGACATAGAAATTGTCAAACAGAACGAACCGCTCTGCGAGAGCATGTTGATTGGGGCTAACGTTGCGAGGGAAAAGAGTTAGGCTAGGGTCGCCGTGTCCTTGAGGAAGATCGCCAAGGACGTTATCGTAGGTTCGGTTTTCCTTGACGACATAGATGACATATTTGATTCCGGGGTTCTTCAGCTCGCTTGATTTCGAGGAATTTAGTCCTTTTTGAATTCGGTTATTTCGGAGAACGGCGATCGTAGACTTTTTCAGGCTGGCCATGGATGGCGTGGCTTGGTGACTCACTGTTCCGGCAATGATGTCCTGGATATAGGTTCCTCTCTCGCCAAGTGGCTTGCCATTGGGAATTCTGGACTTAATGCCCTTCCCTGATGTCACTAAAAGGTGTCCATTTGTCTGGATAACGCTGGTTGGTAACCAACCGGTAGGGATGTAGCCAACTAAGCTCGGGCGCGCCAGGTCTATTACGCCAAGAGCTTCCATGTCGCCTAGAGTTAGGTAGAGATGGGTTTCGTCGTCCGAAAGGCTGAGCCCAAGTGGACCCGCTCCTGGCAGTCCGCGAAGCTCGGTTGGTCGAACCGTGACCGTATCCACGACTTTGTCGGTGCCAGTGTCAATGATGGAAACAGTATCGCTGCCACTGTTCGCTACGAAAAGTCTGGTCTGATTTCGGTTGAAAATCATTCCCACCGGGGCGCTTCCTGTTCGAATCGACTTCGTGACCACAAGATGTTTGAGGTCGAGAACGTCGACAACTCCGTCTCTCTCGGACCCAACGTACGCTTTTCTGTCTGCCGCCGAACCCTTTGTGATGTAGGCGCATGCAAGAGGAAAGCCCGAAACAGGAATCTCAAACTGCGCGGAGCCAGTCAACGAGTCATATATGGTAACGGAACCTTTGTAATTCGTGGCTTTTGACGTTTGGTTGTTAACCACCAGGAGGCGGGATCCGTTTGAGTTGAATGCTAGACCAGCAAAGTGATAGGGAAGCTTCTTTCGGCTCGCAGGCAAGGCCGGAGCAATCGGAGTTCCAATCTCAGCGATCTTACCGTCCGTCACTTTGTAGGAACTCACTTTGTCTTGGGCACCGCGCGAGACATAAACTACGCCAGTCTTTGGGTGAACCGCAATTCCGAAATACAAGCCATCCTTATCGGGGTTATCATTCGACGTTTTATAGTCAAATTGACTTGTGACCGTGCCAGTCTTTACGTCGACAACCGACAGCGCCTGCCTGAAGCCTGAAGTGGTTACGATCGCATAGTTGCGATCATTGGTAAGAATCATGTTGAGTGGATAACTCCCAACTTCGGCGTGCGTCCCCTCTGGGCTGATGTATTTGCCGATAGGCAGCATCACCGGTTCCTGAAAGGCGAACAAAGATGAAAGCAAAAGACTCAGCATGATTCGCCCAATTCTACACCTATCTCCCACCGTCTTCCTCAATAAAAATGGAGACTTAAACTTCTCCTTGTCTATTTGATTATTGTTAGGAGAGGTTTTGGAATTTTGGTGGCAAGGTAACATTTCATTCTGTTCAGAGCCGATCTAATGAAGCGCTCACTCCCCATTTTTGGATTGTCGATTAGCGTAATTGCCTACGCAATGGTGGGCACTCAGGCGCCAAAATTCGCTCCAGCGACCGTCAACTTTGACCGCGATGTGCTGCCGATCCTCAGCCAACATTGCTACAAATGCCACGGCCCAGATGCCACTAAAGCCGCAGCCGGGCTCCGTCTCGATTCCTACTCGTCCGTCGCAATAAAAATGGGCTCTCCCGAGAAATCTCTCCTCATTCACCGAGTTTCCGATAAGAATCCAGGTTCACGGATGCCTCCCGAAGATTCCGGCGTGAAGCCGCTCAAGGCAAACGAAATTGCCGTCATCAGCCAATGGATTCGCCAAGGTGCTGTTTACGAAAAGCACTGGTCCTACGTGGCGCCTACGATGCCAAAGCTGCCGATGGTGAAATCCCCCGCGTGGTGCAAGAGCCCGCTCGATCGGTTCGTCCTAACCAGGCTTGAAACCGCCAATCTCAAGCCTGAGCCGGAAGCCGACAAAAGCACCTTGGCCTTAAGAGCCGCGCAGGTCTTGACCGGACTCCCCCCAAGCCCCGCCGAACTCGAGCAGTTTCGAATCGACGCCAAACCCAACGCCTACGAGCGCTACGTCGACAGATTGATTTCTAAGCCCGCGTACGGCGAGCATCAAGCCCGCTTTTGGCTCGACGCGGTGCGATACAGCGACACCCACGGCTTGCAACTCGACAACGAGCGGGGAGTCTATCCGTATCGAGATTGGGTGATCCGTGCTTTCAACCAAGACTTGCCGTACAACAAATTCCTCGAATGGCAACTCGCAGGCGATCTCCTGCCAAACCCGACGACCGAGCAACGAATCGCAACCGGGTACGTTCGAATGAACCTCACGTCGAATGAAGGTGGAGCCATTCCCGAAGAGTTTCTTGCTCGAAACACGTTTGACCGAGTTGACACCACCACTACCGTTATGCTTGGGTTAACCGTGCAGTGCGCCAAATGCCATGACCACAAGTACGACCCGATCAAGCAGAAGGATTATTTCGGCCTCTACGCGTACTTCAACAGCACAAAGGATGACCCGCTCGACGGAAACATCCTCCTGCCTCCGCCGGTAATTCGCGCCTCGACTCCGGCCCAGGAAGCCAAGTTGGCCGCACTAACCAGCAGCCAAGACCAATTGAAGTCGGTCGTTGACTTGAAGAAGGCGGTCGAATACTTCTCCCAAATTCACCTTCCGACGCCGATGACCAAGAATTGGCAACTGAGCCAGGTGTATTCCGAAAAGGATTTTGATGTGGCGTTTGACAAAGCCGAGCCGCCCGAGCCAGGACAAACCGGAGACGTGTCCTGGAAGCCGTTCATGTTCGTAAGTGGCAAAGACTTTACCGATCTGATCAAGAAGGACAATTCATCAATCTACGCGCGAGGCATCATAACCATGCCGCAGGCAACGGCGTTTACTTTTGGAGTATCGAGCGATGATGCAGTCAAAGTCTGGCTCAATAGCAAGCTGATCCACTCACACAAGATTGGCCGAGGAGTAACCCAGGGTATCGACCGAGTAACCGGCGAATTCCGAGCGGGAGACAATGAGCTCCTCGTCAAAGTCATCAACGGAATCGCCGGTGACGGCCTCAATATCCGCCTCTTCAATCCTGATTCGAAGATTATCGATGAAGCGATCAAAGCGTATGCGGTCGCTCCCAAGGATACGAGGACGCAGAAAATGCTTAGTCAGGTGTTTTTGGAGTTCGGACCGGAGAGCCCATCTAAGAAAGCCTACACGAATCTAAAAAGAGAAAAAACCGCGCTAGAGGAATCCATTCCGATGTCCCTCGTCGCCGAGGAAATGCCAACGCCACGGCCTACCTTCATCCTCAAACGGGGAGACTATACGCAGATCGGCGACCAGGTCCAGCGCCACATTCCGGGCGCATTAGGAAGTCTTCCGGCCGGATCAAAAAATGATCGACTTGGGTTTGCCCAATGGATCACCTCGCCAACAAATCCTCTGGTGAATCGGGTCTTCGTCAACCGAGTGTGGCAGCAGTACTTCGGAACCGCGATCGTTAAGACCACCGAAGACTTTGGTAGCCAGGGCGAGTGGCCCCAAAACCAACCTTTGCTGGATTACCTGGCGGTGGCGTTTGCGCAAAGCGGAGAAAGCATCAAGCGGCTCAATCGCATGATTGTCACGTCTGCCACCTTCCGGCAAGCGTCGAAGATCACACCAGAGAAACTCGCTAAAGATCCAGAAAATCGGCTGATCTCGCGAGGACCGCGCTTCCGCTTAGATGCCGAAGTCATCCGGGACAAGGCGCTGCTGGCAGGAGGACTCTTAGTCGAGCAGCAGGGCGGGCGAGGCTTCAAGCCGTACCAACCATCTGGAATCTGGGAGGCCGCCTCCGACCCCGCCAGTGCAACGCACATCTACGAGCAAGACCACGGAATGGCGATCTACCGCCGAAGCATGTATCTGTTCTGGAAGCGAACCGCGCCGCCACCCGCAATGCTCCTGCTCGATGCGCCGCTCAGAGACACGTGCGTAGTGCGAAGGTCCACCACCAACACGCCATTGCAAGCCCTAACTACCGAGAACGAGCCCGCCTTTCTGGAGGCCAGCCGGACCATGGCCCAACGATTGCTAATCCAAAAGGGCGACGATACAACGCGGCTTCGGATAGCGTACGAACTCACGATGGCTCGGGCACCAAAAC
>JAYVXG010000152.1:0-2266 GCA_043785475.1 Armatimonadota bacterium | reverse complement strand
TCGGCGTCAAAGTGGCACGCTGGCTTTGGGGAGCTCGACCACGCGGCAGCCGCAGTTTGTTGGCTCCTGACTCCTTATTACCGAATTGTTCGGTCAGCCAAGGTGGGTGCGGACATCGCTACTTGGATAGAAATCTATACCAACGCTGGCTGGGAAGGCACCGAGTATATCTATTTTGTTCCTTCAGTCGAGGGTGAATCTCCAATTGAAGACGCGGATGAGATCGTGATTTTGACTCAGGCCGTGTTTTTGGATTCGGCTTTTGAAACCTATTACCCGGCGGCTCATCTTGATGAGGCTCGGTACCCGGTGGGGACGATTCTTGGAGAAACTCGATTTGAGAATCAAAACGGCGAATGGCATCCGGTTGGGGTTCCGAATGCCGAATAGCTGAGTTAGCTTGAAATTTTGCCTCAAAATCAGGAGCATTGAAACCCTATGGCCTGCTCGGCGTCACAATCATTAGGTGTTGCAATAGCTTTATGAAAAGGCTTTTTTTCTTCCTGATTTTTCTTTGTCCGGTACTGGCCCTCGCCAGCGGACCGGTTTTTGGTGGAAATTTGCCAGCGTTAAGGCCGTCGCATGTTGCGGAGGACACTCCGCAGTTTGACCTGGCTCTTTCGTACCTGAAGGCAGGAGATGTTGCCCGAGTTCAGACGCTTGCGTGGGAGGTCTTGTGGGACCCAACAGGAGCGTATGATTTTCGCGGGATCGATGCCATGATCCACAAATTAGCCGAAAAGGGCGTTAATACGGTTTGGCTGCTTCAACCCACGCCACACCCGACGAGCCCCTGGTATTCGTCCGGTTGGTCGGATTGGTTTATGCCCAAGCGGCAAATATGGCCCGGTCTGGTTCGCATGGATACTGCGATTACGTTGCACATCATCTCGGAGACAAAGAAGGTTTCATCGCTGGTGCCGCTGTTTCAGTTGTGGAACGAGCCACAGGGCGGCAAACCGGGTGGGTCTTCGAAGGGTAAGAAAGGCGAGTGGTCGCCGGAGATTCATGAGCTTCTTTTTGCTTTGGTGACTGACTTGCGTGCGAACGGGGTCCCCAAGGCGCAAATCATTGGTCCGGCAGTTTCGTCATTTGGTGAAGGCCGGGCATCGGAAGTCACCGAGTTTGAGACAATGATGCCGCCGAGCGAGTTTGATTGGCTAGCGGAGTGCGGTTATCGCGCCGTCCATATACGGCTATCGACGGGTGGCGCCGCGGGGAATCCGGCCAGAGTTAAGGGTGGCTTCAAGGCCACTTTGGCAGTCGTTACTCGGGTGAATGGTCAGTACCCATGGCCAAAGGATCAGAAGGTCATCGTGACCGAGTTTTACATTACTCCGGGTGACGTCGGGGTTCCGATCGGGACGGATATGTCTCCGTTTCATGAGATTGCGTTTGACTTGTTGAAGGCGTCGGGGTTTAGCCACGTGTTGGCGTGGGGACTTCGTCCAGACGAAAAGGATAGCCCGACCGACCCATGGTCCCAGTTTGGCGGGATTGGCGATTCGTTGGTGAAGTGGCGGGCTGGTGGCTAATTCGTTATTCGACTTCTGAGTTGAAAGTATCAAGCGTGACCAAAAATTGGTCGTGTCGGGCCTGAAAATCTTGAGAATCGTCTTGGTGAGATAGATACTCAAGCTCCTCGACCAGGGGTTGATGTTGACCGGTGGTTAAAGACGAGTGACTCAGCTCGTCCATCATGACGGTCGGCATCATGTTGCCGGGCGAAAAGCCGGGAAAGGTTTCAATGCCCGAACTGGACTGCTCCAGCTTGGCAATCAGAATGGAATGATATTCGCTTTTGGTCATCACCTTTGTTTACTCCAAACCAGGGGAGCAGCGCGCAGGGTCGTAAAAAGTTAGGTACAATAGTGCTCGTTCTCTGAAGACAGCAGGTGGAAACTTAATATTTCGAATTCGTTCGAAATGCCAGCCGAGGGGTGAAAATCGAATTCTGGTTCCCAGAATTTGCCGTGGCGCTTGCCACCACTTTTCTGCGTGTTTCTGCTTCCTTCTGAAAGAGTTCAGGTGCAAGTTTTTATATGCCCACAAAAGAAAAGGCAGAAGTAATTGAGCAGGCGAAGGGGTGGTACTCCAAGTCGTCGGGCGTCATTTTTGCAGACTATCGGGGTCTATCCGTAAAAGAGATGCAAGGTCTTCGAAGCAATTTGCGCAAGCAAGGTGCAGAGATCCATGTTCTCAAAAATACGCTCTTTAGACTATCGGCAGGCGAAGATATCAACGCTCTTCCAGCAGAGTTCCACAA
>JAYVXG010000151.1:0-2266 GCA_043785475.1 Armatimonadota bacterium | reverse complement strand
CGATGAAGGCGTGCGCCGTAACCCTCGGTCCAAGAGTCCTCCGAACCGAACACGCGGGATTCGCCGCAATCGCAAAACTGTTGGTACCGTAAAAAGACATTGTGTGGAACCGTTTGCGACTTCTGCAAAGCTGAGAGTAAGCACTGATCTGAAAAGGTTGGCACAAAGGCCGTGGCGGGAGGCAGGACCAGAGCGTATTGACAAACGTCGCTTGTCCCTCCAACCCTACGATTCCACTCCAAACTTTAAGCCTCGTGGTAGATTTCTGCGCCAACTTCAGAGTGGTGCCCATCGGTTCGCGAAACCAATGCTAACGGCAAGAAAGGGATCGCTAGCAACACCAGCGCCGAAGTGCCCGAATTAATCCACACCATATTAGTAAAATTATGGTGGAACTTCTCATACAGTGATGACCCGAGGATATCGGACCCCTGAAGCGAAATATTGCCGAAGCTAAAGATAAGTGAATATCCCAGCGCCTCGCACCCTTTGGGGGTCGACCGAGCGAGCAGATCGAGGATGGAAAGGAATGCCATCCCGGTACCCAGTCCCGCCGCCGACTCGACAAACATTGCTCCGATTTGGGAGTTGTAACCAAGGTAGCAGAATGCCGATAGGACGCTGAGAATTACGCCCCCGTAAAGGAGCGAGCGCAAAGGATACGTCTTGCACAGATAAATATAGGCAAAACTTCCCACCAGGCCGGTGCCCGCGTTAATGAACGCAAGGTAGCCGATGAAATCAGGTTTTAAGTGAAGCGTGTCAGTCTGATGAAAAAAGAGCGGGGTCTGGAATCCGGGCGAAAACCGGACCAGCATCCAAAACCCGGTGGCAACCCACATCGTCCGAGATGAAAACAGCAGTTTAAACTGGGCCAGGGTGGAGCGAAGGGCACCGGCCTATGGTTTTTCCGCCTTTGGCTCTTTCAATAATCGGAGGAACAACACTAAAAGGACCCACAGCAACACTCCGACCACTGCCAATCCGATACCAAGAAAATGCGCGGCGACATAGCCCCCAATAAGCCCGGCAGAGAGGATTCCTAAGTTCTCGGCACCGTTTCGGATCGAACTCATTCGCCCCGTCGCGCCAAATTCTTGGCCAGACTGAACCAACATTCCTCCAAGAGTTGTTTGGGCGGTGACCAACGCAATGTTAATCACCAGCAGCATATAGAGCATGCTATTGTAGGTCTTGGGCATGACCGCCAAAACGAGCCAAAGGGCTCCTGCAATTGCAGAAGCGGATACCAAATATCCTTTACGTCGAGTACCGAGAAATGGGAAGTTGTCGGTGAGGAGTCCGGCCACGGGCTTGAAATACCAAGGAAGACTGATAAAGGCGATGAACGCCGCAAGCTGTTTCGGCTCCAAATGAATGTGATCTTTTAGCAGGAATTGAATCGAGATCTTGGCAATTCCGTCTCTGGGGTCGCACAAAATCAGAAAGAGGTATCCGAGCCCGACGAGTGTGATGATCCTCTTGAGTCGGAGCTGGTCGGCGTCGGTGGCGGTTTGGGTGAAATTTGACATCGTGGCCCGTAAACAAGACTCTGCTATTCTACAGGTTTTTGGCGGAAACACAAATGCCTTACAAAAGTAACCTTCTTCGCCGCTCCAGCAAAGTCCTTGCGACTCAATCTCCACTCTTAAGGGCCGAAGGTCCGGCACTTTATTAGCTTACGGCGAAGCCCTAGGATGAGAACGATATTTCCTGCGGGCTGAACGTTTTTAAGCTAACTCGAGGTGTGTCGTATTTAGCTCTCCGCCTAAGCCGTCTCAATCGGAATCCCAAAAAATCCATCCTTCTTCTTGTCGTATGCGATCTGCGCCAATGCCTCAAGATTCACGACGTCCTCGCGGTTATACGCAATCAGCGTAGCCAGAGCCCTATCATCTTGAAACCGCTCGTACCGCCGCCACAACATAATCGCATCGCGACCGTTCAGCCCGTCGGTATCTTCGCCCCGAGCAATCCCAAGCTCTTTCTCGATCTTCTTTAGACCGCCCTTCAATCCCACCTCGCGCAAAGTTGGGCAGAGATCCAGGTGAATATGGTCAAGCGGTAAATTCGGAAATCGCTTACGCACAATTGGAATATCAAAGCTAAGGCCAAAGAAAGTGACCATCATCCCAAAATCGGATATTCGATCCCGAAAATTCTCCATGTTCTGCCCCTTCACAAAGACCTCAAATTGGTTGCCATCATAAATTCCGATGGTCGTAATCGACTGGCCAGATTGTCCACCGTCCGTCTCAATATCCAA
>JAYVXG010000150.1:0-7577 GCA_043785475.1 Armatimonadota bacterium | reverse complement strand
CCATGAGCGATCCCACTCTCGTCGCGACGGTCCCCAGCTTTACAGATGACCAGCCGTGCAGGCCAAACATAAAGTCTGCTTTCTTACCGAGGATGGTGCCATTGAGACATCCTTCGTCCACCATCATCTTGCCTCCCGCTCCACCTTCTTCGGCGGGTTGGAAAACAAACAAAACGTTGTTGGGGCGATCGGGCGTTGCCGCCAGTTTTCGGGCGACGCCAATAAGGATGGTGGTATGCCCGTCATGTCCACAAGCGTGCATTCGACCCGGAATGGTCGATGAGTACGGCAGCCCCGTCTCTTCATGGATCGGCAGAGCATCCATGTCTGCTCGCAAGGCAATTGTCGGTGCAGTGGCGGGGTCGGTGGTGGCGGGAAGATAACCGAGTACGCCGGTACCCTTTGCGAGGCCCGCTTTGAATTCGATACCGAGAGCAGTCAGCTCTCGTTGGACAATCGCACTCGCATGGGTTTCTTCAAATCGTATTTGAGGGTGGGCGTGTAGATCGTGGCGAATCTCGGTAAGAGTCATGCCGAAAGGTTACCTTTTGGTTCGCGCCGAGACACCTTCGCTAACAAATCCCACTTCTGGTCATCGGTTAAAGTTGGCCAGGATGCAACCTGGCGACCCGAGCGCAAGCAGCCCGAACAGACGAGGCTCTCATCGATTCCGCAATGCCGCACGCACGGAGACGGGCAAGGCAAAACGAGCTGCAAACATTCCATCTCCATACGAATCATTTTCCATAATTTGCCACCCTTGACGCACTGGAACCCGGTGACAAATGCGTTACTCTAAAACCGAATGGAAAGAGTTGCGCTGGTGACGGGAGCCGACCGAGGTCTTGGGCTTGCTTTGACCGCGTCGCTATTGGATCAAGGTTGGACCGTGTTGGCGGGGCAGTTTCTGCGGTGGCCCGAGTTAGAATGTTTGACTGGAAACCTGCACATTCTCCCGCTCGATATCCGTTCTGACTCGTCCGTTGCCGGTGCCGCCTTACTGGCCTCCGAACTGGTTCCCTCGATTGACTTGGTCGTTAACAACGCGGCCCTAAACCGCTCCCACCAGGTCAAGTCGATTCGGGATTCTCAGAACTTTGACGATATGATTGCCGAGGTGAATACCAACGCCATCGGAGCCCTTCGGATCGTTTCTGCATTCCTTCCTTTGCTGGACCGAGGCACGATGAAAAGGCTCTGTTTTGTCTCGTCGGAAGCTGGTAGCATCGGGGCCAGCAACCGTACCGGCTGGTTTGGGTACTGCATGTCGAAAAGTGCTCTCAACATGGCGGTCAAGAACCTTTCGAACGATCTTATTCCTCAGGGCTATTCGTTTCGGCTGTACCATCCGGGATACATGAAGACTTATATGGCGGGCGTCAAGAACGAAGCAGCGCATATGGAACCGGGCGAAGCCGCGGGTTATGCACTTGACTTTATGCTGGGCGATCACGATCCCGATCTTTTGGCCATGATCGACTGGGAAGGCAAGGAGTGGCATTGGTAGATTTTCCACTGACAGCAGACCAATTCGCCGATGCGGTTCAGAAGGGTCTTGGTCGCGCGGTCATGGCGATTGATGGTCCTGTCAGCGATGAGTACAAAAAAGTGATCATCAACGCTTGTCTCGTTGACGTGCGATATGACAATTGGTCAGAAAAGGGTCGTTCTCCGTTCATGATGGAAATTTTCAAAAAAGCTGGTCTGATGGACGATGTTTTGCATTTGCTTCTTGAACCTCTCCGCGATGACGTCGGAAATCGTGAAAAGAGACAGCGAATATATATGCTCGCTGAATTCGCCCGTCTGGGTGAGCAAAGGGCATTTGATGCTCTAGTTCCGTTCGCTGCAACAGACGAAGAGGACTCATGGGGGGCCATGACACACATTGGGGTCAAAGGCGTTGAATGGCTGATCAACAATATTCTGCCTAACCTAGAGTTTGACGAAAGATGGAGAGTCAAGTACTGGAAAGAGGATTGTGATGATTTGCTCCCTCCGTCGGTGGCTCAGCCGCTCGACACATTTATCTTGGCCCACCAGGAATTCCAAGATCTCCGCCCGAAATACGTCCCAGCGAAAAGGCCCGAAACACTAGACGAAGCCCTCGAAGAAGTTGCCACAAAGCGCTTCGTATCTAGTTCTATCTGGTATCTAGCCAAGAAACTAACTGATGATGAAGTTCAACGCGTCGCTAACCTTTGGCTCAACGAAAAGGATTTGCGACGCGCAAGGTCTTACGCCATGCTATTCCAGGTTCGAGACTTTCCATTTCGTTTGCATATCATCGCGGATCGAGTAATAGCAGAAGATCCACCATTCGACTTTGAAAGCGTTTTGTCTTATTGCGAACATCCCAAGGTTAGGGAATTTGGTCTTAGCCTTATCAACAAGGATATGCCCGACTATCGGGGTTATGAATGTTTAAAGTCTTCGTTTCTAGACGAGGACATTCCGTTCTTAATTCAATCTCTCGACAGATTCGTCGGATGCAATCAACAGGAGTTACATGACCTATGCACCGCAATCAGGGATATGTGCGAGACAATCCCAACGGCCGAATTACGAGCCCCATTTCTCATTTGGAACTATGAACACAACCCCTGCTCGTTCTGCAGAAACATAGCCGCAGAAATCATGGCGGAAGACGGAACTTTGCCCCATGCCTATCGCCAGGAAATGGCATTCGATGCTGACTCTGATACGAGAAAGTTAGTTCTGGAAATTTCCTAAACCCATTCGCCTGCGCGCATCAAAGGCACCACAGAGCCGTCAATCTTGATTCCGTCGATGTCGACCTGGGCAGAGCCGATCATCCAGTCCACATGGATAAGGCTGTCGTTTGCTCCCCGCTCAAGCTTCTCCGCATCGGTCATGTCGTCTATACCAGTGAGGTTCTCGCTGTACGAAGCCCCCATCGCGATGTGGCACGCCGCATTTTCATCGTAAAGCGTATTAAGGAACAGGGTGCCGGTTTGCCCGACCTTGCAGCTATTGGGAACCAGGGCCACTTCGCCTAGTCGCCTTGCTCCATCGTCAGTATTAATCAGGTTCTCAAAAGTCGATTGACCAACTTCAGCCGTGACGTTGACCGCGACTCCATCTTTAAACTCGGAGCGAATCTTGTCGACCATTTGGCCGCGAAGGCTCAGCGGCATCGTGCTCGAAACCACTCCATTCACTTTCGCCCGATGGGGCATCGTGAACACTTCCTCGGTGGGAATGTTGGGTGAACATCGAATGCCGTTCTTGGCGTATCCCCGTCCACCGGCCCATTCGTGACCTTCGACCAAGCCGACGGTTAGGTCCGTTCCCGGTCCCGTAAAGTGAAGCGCATCAAGTCGAAGCTCGTTCAAGTAAACAACTTTAGATTCCAGGGTTTCGCAGTGAGTTGCCCACGCCGTAAGCGGATCCTCTTCGAGGATTCGGGAGGCCATGAAAATCTTGTCCCAAAGCTTGGCCACACCTTCGGTTGCCGGCAGATCAGGAAAAACGCGTGAAGCCCAATCGACGGAAGCGGCACCGACGATGCACCAGTTGATTGCAAATCCGGAAATCAGTTCCGAAGTCGGTTTTGTGGCTTTGCTTTGTGCCGTGCTCGACGTCGAAATTCGCTCGGGGGAGAGCCCTGCCAGCATCTGTGGATCACTGCTGGCCACGCCTAATCGGGCGGCCCCATCTCTATGGGCCTGGGTAATGCCATCGTACAGCCAAATTGGCGCGTAAGCGATGGCTTCGTCGCTCCCGTCTCGCAACCGAGTTTTGATTACTTCGGGATCTTTCCAAAGCACCTCGACATTCTTGGCCCCGGCTTTGTACGCTTCTTCGACGATGAGTTGGACGAACTGCCGTTGATCGATCTCCGCCACCATGATGAGTTCTTGTCCGACCGCAAGGCCGAGCCCCTCTTTAATTGTGAGTTGAGCGTAGAACCGAAGGTTTTCATCGAATGAGCGCATTGCATGAATTCTACGACTTTCGAACGCCCGGATGCTCCCTCGACCAAGTCCATTCCACTATAATCATCTTTATGCGCACTCTCGCGTCCCTCACTCGATTTTGCATCGTAAGTTCCGCAATTGGGTTGACAGTGGCCCTATCTGGCTTCACCCACCCCAAAACCCAGGCTGCGAAGCCGGAATTCCAAAACGGTCAGGCGCAAATCGTCGAGGCCTTTTCCAATTCAAAGGAATACATTCGCGAGCACCTGTGGGTCGAAACCGAATTCGACAGCGATAGAGACGGCAAAAAAGACCGAATCTTCGTGGACGTCACCCGCCAAAAACAAACTGAAACTGAAGGTCTGAAAGTCCCGGTGATTTACGAATCGTCGCCCTATTTCGCCGGAACCGGCGCCGGGGACGTGAACTGGAACGTTCATCATGAACTCGGGGCCGAACCACCTGCCCGAACCTTTCATCCCAACATCCGATTCGATCCCAACCGAGCGTGGATTTCGAACGAGCTCGTGGGAAACTGGGTTCCGCGTGGCTTTGCGGTTGTGCATAGCGAAGCACCCGGAACCGGACAGTCTACCGGCGCTCCGACCGTAGGTGGCGCCCCCGAGCGGCTGGCCCCTAAGGCGGTTATCGACTGGCTGAATGGCCGAGCCAAAGGCTACACCAGAGTCGACGGAACCGAAGAGATCAAAGCCACCAAATGGTGCACCGGAAAGGTCGGCATGATCGGAACCTCGTATAACGGAACCATACCTCTGGCGGCGGCTACCACCGGAGTCAAGGGGCTAGAGTGCATCATTCCGGTCTCACCAAACACGTCGTACTACCACTACTACCGCTCGAACGGCTTGGTTCGGAGCCCAGGCGGGTACCTCGGTGAAGATGTTGACTCTCTATACGACTTCATTGCCAGCGGAAACCCCGCATTGCGCGCTAACAGCGACAAGCTATACCGCGACGGTCTATTTGCTAAGAATCAAGATCGAATAACTGGCGATTACAACCAGTTCTGGGCCGACCGCGACCTGCTCCGCTTTGCAAAAGGAATCAAGTGCGCGGTCATGATGGCTCACGGATTTAATGACTGGAACGTCGTTCCTGAACACGCGGTGCGCATCAGTGATGCGATCAAGGGGCGAGTTTCGCTGATCCAGTACTTCCACCAAGGCGGCCACGGCGGGGACCCACCGCTTGAGTTGGAAAACAAGTGGTTCACGCGATTCCTTTACGGAATCAAAAATGGCATTGAGGATGGACCGAAGGCATACATCGTCCGAGAACGTGCTCCTGGCGCGCCGCGGACCGCAATGGCTCCGACGCCATATGCCGACTATCCCAATCCTGATGCAAAGCCAGTGACGCTGAAGCTTTCGGCGGGTGGCAAGACGATGGGAGGACTCGCTTCACCTGCGTTGCCGAGCCAAGGCACCGAGACATTGATCGACGATGTTTCGTTTGATGCGCCAACGCTCGCCCTTTCAGCTGATTCGCCGAATAGACTCATCTACGCAACTCCGATCTTGAGCCAGCCAGTTCACATTTCCGGCTTTGCCCAAGTTAAGATTCGTCTGGCCTCCAGCGCTCCGGCGGCAAACCTATCGGTGTACTTGGTGCAGTTGCCTTGGACGGCCGGACCAATTGGAACTTCGAATCTGATCACCCGAGGCTGGGCCGATCCGCAGAACCACAAGTCACTTACTAAGGGTGGCGACTACCACTCGATGGCACCGGGAGTTCCGCTCAAACCAGGCGAATTTGTAACGCTGACGTTTGACTTACAACCGGATGATCAGATCATTCCCGCTGGAAAGCGAATCGCCCTTATGATCATGTCGAGCGACCACGACTTCACGCTGTGGCCGAAGCCTGGTACTCAGCTCACGGTGGATTTGGATGCTACGAAGATCATCCTTCCGGTCGTCGGTGGGGCGAATGCTTTGATGAAAGCGATCAAATAAACAAGATGATTAGCCCTGCCGCTTGACCATTTCGTTGATCCAGCGTGGCGCGTACGGTGAGACACACCCTTTCGAAGTGGGATAGTCCCGGAAGGCGCCATTCTTTTCGCCAATCGCAATCGCTCGCGCTCGATGCTCCGGAAACTCGATACCAATCGAGGCCAGGCAGTAATTCATCGTCCACTTCGGATGTTCCTCCGTCCATTTTGCGTTTTCCTCGACGGCTCCATTCATGTCCCGCTCGATTCTGTCGAGCAAGGCATTGAGATCGAGTCCCGATGGTTCTTTATTGACTCGCTCAGTCGTAAGGCTCCAGGCCGCGCGCTGGGTCTCGACCTCACCCGACGCCATCCACTTCTGCCGCAGCATTTCTTTCTCCGGATGCATTTTCACAACGTTCGAGTTCAACCAATCCGCGACGTGGGAATAGCTGACCGAGCGCACTAAGGTCTCAACTTCGTCAACTGACAAGAGCTTTGGTTTCATGATGAGCGTTGCCAGAAGCATCGCGTCGGCGTTGCCCGTCTTCCACAATTCGACCGCCAGAGATGGGTCCGATTTGATGGTTTTTGCGACCGCACGAATATCGGCGGTTTTGACGCCAAACTGGTTGTCACCCGCTCCATGTTTCGCGTTGTGCTTGTACACCGCCTCGTTGCGAAAGGATTTAAGCTGGTTCATCGTTTCATCGAGAGTCATGATCGCGATTTTACCAATCTAGTCCCACCAAAATGGAGTCACGATCACGATATAAAGCCCAATCAAGGCAACCCCTTCGAGCCAGATCGACTCTCCGTCGAATACGATAAACGCCGTCACGAGGGAGGTCAATACCAGAGCGGCAACCATCAACGGAGAAAAGACCAGGGTGAGCGCGGCTGTGCCCATGAACATGGAGATCAGCACAAGGGCGGGAATGAGAAGCAAGGCGATTTGGAGGGAGCTGTTCAGAACTAGACTGAGCGCAAGATCCGGCTTATTTCGCATGGCCATCTGCACTCCAACAATATTCTCGATTGCATTACCCGCAATCGCCGCGATCACCAATCCCGAAAAACCTTGGGAGATTCCGAGTGCCTTGGTGGCCGGAGTCAAGGCTTCGACGAACCATTCAGAGACGAACGCCGCCCCACCGCCAGCAAAAACCAGAACCAAAGCGGCAAACCAAACGGGCCAAACTGAGGCGTGAGCCTCAGAATTCTCTTCTGGAGTTAGAGTGACCGAAGCATCCGATTTTAGGGTGAAGACCAGGCTGCAAAGAAAGACGATGATCAAGACGACCGCCACCGTCGCGCTGAGAGCTCCTTCATGCTTCGATGCCGGTGCGTCAAGCCAATGAACCAACGAAGGAATAACGAGCGCCGCCGTGGCTAGCATCATAAGAGTCACGATCATTTTTGGCGGTTCGGATCGAAACGTTTGGGTCCCGTGTTTGAGACCACCGAAGAGAATCACCGCGCCAAGCACGAGAAGCGAATTGGCGAGAATTGAACCGACCAATGCGCCCTTAACGACATTCACCAGCCCGGCTCGCAAGCTAAAAATACAAATAAACAGCTCGGGAAGATTGCCAAACGCCGACTGCAGAACTCCGGTTACACCCGACGATAGTTTCGACCCCAGATGATCGGTCGCATGACCGACCACCATCGCCAAAACC
>JAYVXG010000149.1:0-2268 GCA_043785475.1 Armatimonadota bacterium | reverse complement strand
TAAATTGCGAAACGGAATCGGAAAAGACGGCGACCAGGTCGGCGCGAATTTCGATCCTTCTCACCTCTGGTGGCAAGGCATCGATCCGATAGCTGCTGTCCGACAGCTTGGCCAAGAAGGCGCGCTTGTTCACGTTCACGCCAAGGACACCAAAATTAATCCTTACACTTCATCGCTGAACGGCAATTTGGACGCCAAATCCTACGGCGACATTAATGGCCGCTCGTGGGTATTCCGATCGGTAGGATACGGACACGGCGTCGAGTGGTGGAAAGATTTCTGCTCTGAGCTGCGATTGGCTGGCTACGACTACGTTTTGAGCATTGAGCATGAGGATGGTCTTATGAGTCCCATGGAAGGTCTGCGAAAGGCTCTCGAAGTTCTCCAGCAAAGCGTTATCCAAGAGTCTGCCGGCGAAATGTTCTGGGCGAGGAAGTAGGGGAGTTAGGGCGAGTAGCAGTAAGTTGAAATTGCTCCCACCGGTTCGACCTATGGCCCGTCTCACCCCTGGTTGCTTCGCAACTCCCCTCGACCAGCGAGGAAGATGAATGCGCGCAGTAATCCAGCGAGTTCTCAGTGCTTCCGTCGCCATCGACGGGAAAGTCGTGGGCCAATGTACTCACGGCTTGTTGCTCCTTGTTGGAATTCATCGCGATGACTCTCCGACCGAAGCGAAGAAAATGGCCGAGAAAATTGCTGGTTTACGCATCTTTAACGACGCCGAAGGGAAGATGAATTTGTGTCTAAAAGACTTTGAGCCCCACCTCGAAGTTCTTGCCATCTCTAACTTCACGGTTTACGGTGATGCCCGCAAACAGCGACGCCCAAGCTTCATGGAATCAGCTCCCTTTGAACCTGGAAAGGTACTCTTTGACAAGTTAATAAGTATTCTCAAAAGCGACGGGATCAAGGCTGAGACGGGAATATTTGGCGCAGATATGCAAGTATCTTTGGTGAACGATGGCCCCGTAACAATCGTTCTTGATACTGAGGCGACCAAAAAGCCAGGATAATGAAGTAACGAGTTGAGCATTTGTTCGTCCAATCCTTTGATAGATCTTAGGTAGGAACGAACCCAAATGATACGCGGTTTAACAATGAATTTGAAGGCAGCTGCGACAGCCAGATTAGACTTGGATTCTGACGAGTCTCTGGTCAAGCGTGCCCGAGAAGGCGACTTCGATGCATTCGAGGTCCTTTTCGACCGTCACCGTTTATTGGTTTACCGATTTGCCTATCAAATGGTCAACAAGCGGGATGACGCGGAGGACATGGTTCAGGAAGCGTTCGTCCGGGCCTACCAAAACCTTCACCGATACCGCGACGAGGCAAAGTTCACGACTTGGCTCTTGAGGATTGTTTCAAACCTGTGTACTGACCAGGCCAGAATGAGCCAAAGGCGGAATAACTTAGAGCAGAAGGAAGCGAAAGGCGCCCTTGATTGGATGACTACCGGAAATTTTGAAAATCCTATCGATAATTTAGAGCTAGATCGAAAGCGACTTGCACTACGAAAAGCACTTGCCGCCCTGCCAGAACACCACCGCCAAATGATTGTCATGAGAGATATTGAAGAGCGAGAATATATCGATATTGCCGAAGTGCTGGGATGCACGATCGGTGGAGCGAAACTTCGAGTACTCCGTGCCCGACGCGCTCTGCGTGATCGGATTGCTCCACTTTTAGGAGATGATGCTAATGTTTAACAACAAGGAAGATAAATTATTTGAGTACGCGTTTGGCGACTTGAATTCCAGAGACGCGCAGATATTTGAAGCAGGATTGCTCAAGGATGACGAGATCGCAGAACAAGCGAAGTTTCTTCAATCCCTAAAGGGAGACCTCGCATCGTTTCGCAATATTCCTGAGATGCAATATTCGAAGGAACGTCTTCGAGACGCCATTCTCGGTCAAGGGCTTAAGCCTACGCGACCAGGGCTTCCTTGGCTAAATATGATTTTGGCTCCTGGCGCTGCTGCCTGTGTCTTTGCTCTTGGCTATATTTTGTTAAACGGCACATCGCAAAAGGCTCCGACTTTGATCGGAACTCCGAACGTTGCGGATGCATCTAAGTCCGGCGGACCGAAGTTGCCAGCTCAGAAGCTTACGAAACCTTCGGCGGTAATCGCGACGAATACCGACAAGGGTGTTGGAGTTCCCGATGTACGCGCAACGACAAGCCACCGAGCAAGTTCTGACCGCGAAGTAGCCCATTACTCGGTCAAAAAGAATATCAAGCACCCTAAAGCACCAATGATCATGGTTGCG
>JAYVXG010000148.1:0-2270 GCA_043785475.1 Armatimonadota bacterium | reverse complement strand
GGAGCGCGAATGAGTATATTCGTCGGTTCTGGCCCGCCTTCATCGCCTTCCCAATCACTGGAATCCTGCTCATGCTATTGATGCCGACCCAAGTGGGTATCGGGCTTGGGATGATCATGATTTTGTGGCCAATGTCGATCCCCGCGCGGTCAATCCTCCTGACCGGCAAGGCGGCAAAACGGGTGCTGAGTCCAACCCGAATGGTCGCCGAGGGCGAGCATTTATACTTCATCGTGAACCCAATGGAGATGAACTATCGGGTCAATAAAAAGTCGGTTCGCGACGTGATTCTCCGCAACGAATACGTAGTAATCGAGCTGTGGAAATTCAAAATGATCTTCGTGCCGCTAAGTGCCTTCAGTGAAAAATCCGCAGTACAGCAACTTCAGGAATTTACCGAAGTCAACTGAGCTCGACCTGCCAATGATTCTTTTCGGCGACTTCTCTCGCCAGTTTTGGAGCGGTCCAGTTGAGACTGAGCGGCGTGACCGAAACGAAGCCTTCGCTCACCGCTTGTACGTCGGTTTGCGGCTGGTCGGCGGACATGACGACGGAACCACCTTGCCAATAATAAGGGCGACCCCACGGATCGTCCCGCCGCTCGATACGGTCCTTATAAACCCGCTTGCCCATTTCGGCAATCCGGGTTCCGCGAAGTTCTTCGTAAGCAATCGAAGGAATGTTGACATTGAGAAATGTCAGGTCGTCCCACGGAGACTCGACGAGTTTTGTGAAATTCTCCTCAAGCCAACGAGAACCCGTTTCCCAATGGGCGGGTGCCTCGGCAACAAAAACCGCCAACGAAAGAGCAATCGAACGAATACCATTGATCGCCCCTTCCATCGCTCCGGCCACGGTCCCCGAATACGTGATGTCGAAACCGAGATTTGGACCTTGGTTAATTCCGCTGAGGATCAGATCACAAGTATCCAGATATCCAATCGTGAGCCCTACATTGATGCAGTCAACCGGAAATCCGTCAACCGTGTAGGCGTCCAATCCGTGATAATCGACTTTGTGAACCCGAAGGGGATCGCGGAGAGTCATCGCGTGACTGCAAGCCGATCGCTCACAATCGGGAGCAAAAATCTTGACATCGCCAAACTTCCGTGCTACCTGGGCAAGTTCGTAAAGACCTCGTCCGTGAATCCCGTCGTCGTTGGTGATGAGTATTTTCATTGCTTATCCTCAACCCGGATCGATGCGGCTATTTTTGCAACCGCTTCGAGGGCTCCAACTTTTTTCAGCGCATCGGCGAAGGCCTTTTCGGATGCTCTGTGGGTCAGGAAGACGATTTCACCCATATCGTTCGGCAAGGTTCGCATCTGCATTTCTGCAATGCTAATCTCGTAAGCACCAAAAACCATCGAGATTTCACCAAGCGTTTTCGGACGATCTTTGACGACTAATCGGAGGTAGAACGCCGACTGAATATCGTCGATGGGCACGACCTTCATGTCCATGTCGTAAGGGATTGCGCTCCCGGTTCCGCCGCCGACCATGTTGCGGCCAACGTCGATTAGGTCACCGATCACCGCCGATCCGGTCGGGTCTGACCCCGCTCCGCGACCACTGAACATGACGTCGCCCACAAAATCGCCGTGGAGCCAAAGCGCGTTGTAGACCCCGCTGACCGAAGCAAGTGGATGGGAGTTGGGGATAAATGATGGGTGGACGCGAACGCTGACCGCATCGGGGCCGACGGCATCGACGACTCCCACGAGCTTGATCTTGTAGCCCCACGACCGAGCGTATTCGATGTCGGTTACACCGAGCTTGGAAATCCCTTCGCGATAGATAGCTTCCACTGGAACCTGCTTTCCGAACGCGATCGAGGCGAGGATGGAAATCTTGTAAGAGGTGTCGATTCCTTCGACGTCGTTCGTCGGGTCGGCTTCGGCGTATCCGGCCGCCTGAGCTTCGGCAAGGGCGTCGGCAAAATCCGCCCCTTCTTCTTCCATTTTGGTGAGGATGTAGTTCGAGGTTCCGTTGAGGATCCCCATCATCCGAATAACTTCGTTTCCGGCGAGTTGGTGCTTAAGCGGCTGAACTAACGGAATGCCGCCGCCGACGGCTGCTTCGTAGTGCAAGTCAAGGCCCTTGGATTTGGCCAGATGGACCAGACGGGACCCGTGCTTAGCGATGAGTTCTTTGTTTGCGGTAACGACGTGCTTGCCGTGCTTCAGGGCTGCTTCTACCAGCTCGGCCGCGGGGTCGACTCCTCCAATCAATTCGACGACGACGTCGATATTTGGGTCGGTCACAATGCT
>JAYVXG010000147.1:0-7595 GCA_043785475.1 Armatimonadota bacterium | reverse complement strand
GGTCGGCAAGCCATTCGGTGGAGACCAATTTGTCGGGGTGAACGTATCCACGGGTTGCGATTGGTTGTTCTAAAGTCTGCATTTTAGTTCCTATTTTCTATTTTAACACTGATCAAATTGGTCTACGAACAATCTGGACACAAAAGTAGAGATTCGTTTACAATTTTGGTAAATTGTTCCTATGAGTACATAGCTTTTGACGCTACGAGCGGCTCAACGTTAAAGTGAATTCGGAGGTGGTGTGCCCTTCGAGGGCAGAGGCATACCGTTCGCAGAATTTTGACGCAAGTCGCCTCATTGCGCAGTTTTTGGGCTAATTTGACTCCAAATCGGCACAAATCGACCGACAAAACTGTTATCCCAGTAAAATCACTGGGTTGTTGCTATTTGATGTCATTCACCGATTTGATTAGGGTTGTGCGGGTTAAGCAGTGGACGAAGAATGTTTTCGTCTTCGCCGCCTTCATTTTCGTCAAAGGCTGGACGATACCTGGCCACCTTCAGTCGGTGCTTTTTGCCTTCTTTGCGATGTGCTTTGCGTCTTCGGCGACGTACTTGGTCAACGATATTTACGACATCGAAAAGGATCGGGCTCACCCAATCAAAAAGAATCGCCCGATCGCTTCTGGTCGCGTTCCAGTCTCGCTTGCGTTTATTCTCGCCTTTTTCTTTCTTGCCTTGTCGTTCGGATTCTCTATTTACAGTAGTTTCAATGTTGTTTTCGGACTCTTGACTTACCTTGCAATCCAGGTCATCTACAACGTTTCTTGGCGCAATAAGTCGATTGCTGATGTGGCGTGCATCGCCCTCGGGTTTGTTATTCGGGTTATCATTGGTGCGCTTGCGATTAACGAACCGGTTTCCGGTTGGATTCTCTTGTGTACCGCAACTCTGGCACTGATGCTGGGCTTTGGCAAGCGACGGCATGAGTTCATCCTTATGGGCGCGCAATCATCATCCCGCAAGAGTTTGGCGGAATATTCGCTGCAATCATTGGATATGCTGGTCGTTTTTTCGGCAACGTGCGCGGTGCTTACCTACAGCGTTTACAGCATCGAAAGTCCAACTGCTCACAAATATCCAGGGCTCATACTGACGACGCCTTTTGTCATCTACGGCATCGCTCGGTACTTGGTCATCGTTTTCGGATCGGGTGAAAGCGGTGAGCCCGAATCATTGGTTCTCAAGGATCGCCAGCTTATTCTCAACTTTATCGGCTACGGTGTAGCCGCCTATGTCGCCTTCAAAAACTACCCATTACCCTTCTTGTACCGATGAAATTCAAAACTGCCATCATAATCGGAGCTTCCTCCGGTATTGGACGAGAGATCGTTCGAATTCTTGCGTCCCAAGGCACCGTTGTTGCCGCCGTTGCCCGTCGAAAGCCGATGCTGGATGAGCTTGTTGCCGAGTTTCCCGGCATGGTTATTGCATTTGAGCACGATGTTCTTAGTACAGAAGAAGTGCCTGACTTGTTCTTAGAAATTACTAAGCAGTTAGGTGGATTAGACCTCTTCGTTTACAACAGTGGTGTCATGCCCGAGGTTGAGTCCAACGAATTCTCCTTTGCAAAAGACATGGAGATGATCAACGTAAATATTATTGGGGCGGTAGCTTGGCTCAATCAGGCAGCCAATCGGTTTCAGAATACGAAGCATGGCACTTTGGTCGGCATTGGGAGTGTCGCCGGAGACCGGGGACGCCAGCTCCAGCCGGTTTACAATGCTTCAAAGGCGTTCTTGCATTCGTTCTTGGAGTCTCTGCGGAACCGGATCTGCCGATACGGCGTTATTGTGAGTACGATCAAGCCGGGTCCCGTCGACACCGAGCTCGCTAAGCACATGAAAATGACGAAGATGTCTGCCCGTCAAGCCGCAGAAATTTGCGTGAGCAAGTTTGATAAGAACGGTGAGCACTATCTGGCGTTCTTTCACCGATTTGCTTTTTACATCATCAAACGCATTCCGAGTCCGATCTTCCGCAAGCTCAAACTATGAGTTCCGCCGAGCTATCCATTGATCACTTAGACCGAATCAGCGGATTTGGCCAGGCAGAGTACGCCGACGCATTCGTATACCGACCGACGACAGTCGAAGAGATTTCTGCAGTATTTGATCTGGCACGATCATCGAGGCGTAAAGTGACGCTGCGCGGTGCCGGACGCAGCTATGGCGACGCGAATACCGGCGCTGAAAACCTCGTCATCGACATCACCCGGATGAATCGAATACTAAGCTGGGACGCTTCGACCGGAATTGTGGACTGTGAGGCCGGCGTCACCATTGAGAACCTTTGGCGACACTGCCTTGAGGATGGCTGGTGGCCCCCCGTGGTTACGGGCACCATGTATCCGACCCTTGGCGGTCTCCTCGCCATGAATGTTCATGGTAAAAACAACTACTGCCAGGGCACGTTTGGCGAGCACATTTTGGAGATTGATGTTCTATATTCGAACGGCGAGCTGAAGACTTTGAGTCCGGCAGAGCCGCGGTTTTATGAATTGATTTCTTCGGCTGGGTTGCTGGGTGTCATTACGCGGGCAAAGCTCCAGATGCATCATGTGGCGAGCGGGAACCTAAAGGTACTGGCCGAGGCGGCACACAACTGGGACGAAGAGTTTGCCTTGTTTGAACAGTACGAGCACGATGCCGACTACATGGTTTCCTGGGTTGAATGCTTTGGAAAAGGTAAAAAGGCGGGACGCGGACAGTTTCACGCGGCTTGGTATTCCGACCGAGTTGACCTACAAAGCCGGAAACCCGAGCTGCAGGATTTACCGCCTCTCTTGATGGGTTTCTTCCCGAAGTCGATGATGTGGAAGGTTCTGAAGTGGTTCTGTAACCGACCCGGGATGCGACTACTTAACTGGGCAAAGTGGATGGCGAGCAGTACGATTGGGAACCACAAAATCCATGAGCAGCCGCTCGTAGCCTTTTCGTTTTTGCTCGACTATGTTCCGGATTGGCGACGGGCATACGAGCCGGGAGGGTTCATCCAATACCAATCGTTTGTGCCGAAAGAACACGCGAAGCGAGTCTTTTCCGAACAGGTACGCTTACAGCAAGACTATCGGTTGGAGTCGTATTTGGGAGTTCTCAAGCGACATCGGCCAGACAAATTTTTGCTCAGTCACGCGGTGGATGGCTACTCGTTGGCTTTGGATTTTAAGGTAACTCGTCGCAATCGAGCGAGGTTGTGGGAGCTTGCCCACCGGATGAACGACATCGTTCTGGCCTCTGGCGGAAGATTCTACTTTGCTAAAGACTCAACTTTGCGACCAAGGGATGCGGCAGCCTACCTTGGCGACGCGCTACCGACCTTTAAGAGCCTAAAATCCCAGCTGGACCCAGAAGGTTTACTCACCAGCGACTTGGCTGAGCGAATCGGGCTGGTCGATTAATTGGGGACAGATCTTCCAATCTATTTGATAGCCAATAACTTTACGATGGCTAGTCCCAAGTATTTTGAAAATGCAGGAACTCGTCGCCAAAAGAATCCTAGAATTGAGAAAACATAGGCAGTCTTGGCAAACCAAATTTCTCTGCTTTCAAGCAACATAAAAAAGTCCTGCTCTAGGTCCCCAAGAATGTCATCTCGCTCTTTCTTTTGGATGAAAAATAGGAATATTTCTAATTTCGGTGGTCTTATTCGTTTCTCTGCGCGTTGCTTACTTGCCGAGAATTTCATTTCGAAATCTTTAATGGATCTGAAAATAATCATTGCCAATGAGAACCCAATCACTATTGTGCAAATTCCATTTGTCAGATGATAAGGCCAGGACGAATTCGCGTGCGACCCTCCAATTGACATTATCCTGCTCAAAAAATAGCCAATGATCATCAGTAGCCAAATGAAGAATACGAATCCGATTCCGGAATAGATTTTCTTTCTAATTCTTCTCCTAAGCCTTCTGGTCATTATCCGCCCACCAATCCAGAATATGCAATTACCATCATATCCATTCTGATTGCATCACGGAGGGCAAGTTGACCAGCGCCACTCACACTAAAAAAGCGCTGAGGTCGACTACCTCTCTCCTCCAGTCCTTCTTTCAACTCATAGACTGTAAATCCCTTTTCTTCCAATCTGTCAAGTACTGAATAAATCGCCCCAAACGTTATTTTGCGCTGCAAGTCATTCTCAATAAATTGTCGAATTTCGTAACCCGAAGCACAGTTATTCGAGCCAAGAATACAACTCATTACAATCTTTTCAAGTTCGCTGGTTAAAGCCACAAACTGATTGTATCACGAATCATTCGCATTATGCGAATGATTCGTGATATGTTTCGCCTTTTTTGGAGTTGTGAACACTAGGTTCATAACCTGTCGAACCCGGCTTAGGGACAAGGTTTGGTGTGGAAACAGTCGGAAGCTTGGTAAGCGTCCTCAACGAGTTGCATCGTTTTGAGCGCATCATGAATCTCGGTCGAAGGAGCCACGCCCCGCGCTTGCCAGTCCATCATCGCCGACATCGGCCCTCGGAACGCATGCGGGAACCAACTACCTTCGAGCAGAACTTCAATCCAACCATCCGAGCCTTCCAGCCAATATTCGAACTTATCGGGACCACCCTGAGGATAATTCAAATTGAGCCCCATCTGGATTCGAGCAACACCTTTTGTGCCTTCCAACTTGATATAGGACTCTTCGTACTTCGACCCAGCCTTATGAGCGTGGTAAGTCGAAATGGTAGCGCGGTTCCAGTCTCCATATTCGAAGTATTGGAACGAGCGGCAAGATTCGAGCTTCGGGGCCGCGACGTGCTTGGTCGCCCTCGCCCAGACGGCGCTTGGTTCGCCGTAGAGGTGCCGGATTAGGTCGGCATAGTGAATCGAATGGTACACCATCTCCATTCGGGGAGATTTCTCCAGAAAAGGCCAGTCCTGCCACGGCGTGTGAACGTTCACTTTGAATTCAAGATCAACCAAATCCCCGAGCTTCCCGGAATCAATGAGGGATTTCAACGCCAACGTATACGGTGCCCAGCGTAGTTGGAAGTTTGCGGCGGCTTTCAAATTCTTTTCATCGCAAATCCTCACCACCTCTCTCGCATCAGCCAGCGTTTCACCAATCGGCTTTTGAATCAGAACATGGGCGCCGTCCGGCAACGATGCCAATATTGCGGCATAAGTTTTCGGCGGCGTCGCGAGGTCAAAAATGCAGTCATCTGGGGCGTTGGCGATAAGTTCGATAAGGCTCGTCGCCACAAAAGGAATGTCAAACTTCTCGGCCAGTTCATGAGCGAGCATCGGATCGGTATCGTAGATTCCCGCGACCTCGAATCCGCACATCTGGTACGCGGGCAAATGCGCATTCCGAGCAACCCCGCCTGCGCCAATCACGACGATGGGATATTTTCTTGTTGGTAATGCAGGTGATTGGTTAAGAACCATGCTCCCCACCAATGTTCATAAAAACTACTGAAATGGTCGAGCTCGGAATCCACTGCTGGCCCTGAAGTATCCCAACCGACCCCGGAGGGGTCACAGAAGGTAGCCAGGGTGTCGCAACGAGGCACGAGCGAAGACCCCTGGAAAAGTCATGGGATGTCTTAAGTCCATGGTCGCTCTCAATGAATTTCGCGCACGAAAAAGCGCTCTGAGCGACCCCGCCGAAGGCAACCCAATTAGTCCTGGATATATTAGAAATTCGAGGATTCACTTTCCTACGCCCAAAATCTCCCTCGTCTCCGCCGCCGCAATCTTCAACGACTCTTCGCACGACGTCTCCAAATGCAACGCCCGGTGCACCGCCCGCGAAATCGCCTCGTTAATCACCGGATACTCAGGGATCGCGGGCAGGGTTCGAGTGTTCGCATGAACGTTGGCGATGATCGAATAGCACGGATACTTGGCGACAACCTCCGGGTCGTTCCAAGTCGAGAGCCTGACTCCATTTGCCCCGGCCATTGACGTCATCTTGTCGCATTTGGCCGACGAAATGTGCCGGAGGAATTTGTAAGCGGCTTCCTTGTTCTTTGAGCCGCTGGGAATCGTGAGAACCCAATAAATATTCAGCGAAATCGCTCCGGCTGGACCAGCCGGAATTCCCATGCACGCATTCTTGCCAACGATCTTGCTGTAATCGGGCATCTCGCAAACTGCGGCGAAACCGCACCAATTCCACATCATGGCCGCGTTACCTTGGGCATAGTAATTCCCACATTCGACCGAACCCAAGTTCAAACATTCCTGCGAAGCAACCTTGTGCTTGTGGAACAAGTCGATGTAATACTGCAAAGCCTCGACCCCAATCGCCGAATCAAACTGCGGCTCCCGGTTGGCATCGATCAGCACCCCACCCCGGCTCCAAAGGTGAATCAAAAAGTCGTAAACATTGTTGTGTCCATCGGTAAAACCCGCCTCGCAGCAACCCCACAGCCCTTGATCCGGCCTCGTAAAGAACTGAGCAACCTCAACAAATTCGTCCCAATTGCGGGGCGGAACAAGCTCACGATCAGCCTTCGCAAGAAACGAAGCTTTCTCCGCCGGATCGTTAAAAAGATCGGTTCGATAGTGAAACACTTCGGGGCCGTCGTGCCATGGCATTCCGTATGTCATGCCACCCTGCTGCTGCAATCCCAGCATCGCCTTGTGCCAGCCGCTTGGCCAATCATCGGGCGGATTCGCTTCGATCATCTCATCGAGCGATGTTATGCTTTCGTTATGCATCAAAATCGGGAGCCAGTCGGTGCAGCAAAGAAACAGGTCAAAATCGTCTGACTCCGTGCCCATATTGGCGACCATCTTCTCGTAGTGGTCGTGGATCGGGAGATACGTGCACTCGATTTCGACATCCGGATTTGAGAGCCGATAATCAGCAATTTGCGCCGCGAATGCGTTCTCGAACGTTTCCTGCTGTCTCGAGATGAGTTTGAGTTTCATGGTTTATGAACTTCCAGCCCATTCAGGCTTCCCCACATTCGCCCGGCGGGTGGTTGAAGCATTTCGAGCGTGATGTCGTCGGGATCGAGGAAGTAGACGGTGAATCCGCCCTTGTTGACGCCTTCTTCGATGGCAACCGGCGCGGATGCTTTGAACCGAACGCCAGCTTTTGAGAGTCTCTCATAATCGCCATGAATGTCGTCGGTGACAAACGCCAAGTGAGGAGCACCTGGACGGTTTGTGGTCACATCCGTCTTTTCGCCGCGAGGATGCACGTACTCCACCAACTCCAAATGGTGGTTCGACGGACCGACGAATGCATTCGGAATTCGCAGCATCGCCACCTTGAGGTCGGCATCCGCAAACCCCACCAACTTCGAGGTGTACTCGTTGCACTGAACCTGCTGATGGTGCATTTCGAGGCCAAGAAGTCCACAATAAAATTCGAGGCTTTTCTCCATATCGGAGACTGTAAAGCTCGCGTGCCAAAGTCCGTTGTATCCCATTTAATGCATCCACTGGCCGCCGTCGACCAAATACGTTTGTCCCGTCACGAACGACGAGTCGTCGCTCGCGAGAAAGAGGGCGAGTTGCGCGACTTCGTCGGCGGTCCCCATTCTGCGTAGAGGCAGTCCCTCGACCACCGGTCGCAACGTTTCCTCCGGTGGAACTCCGCGCAATTCACTTCGCATCTTCGCGATCCCTTGCG
>JAYVXG010000146.1:0-2277 GCA_043785475.1 Armatimonadota bacterium | reverse complement strand
CGGAAAGCTGGAGTTCTATGCACTATAAAACTGTAAACCATGTCCTGGCAGAAACTGTTAACCATGTCTTGACATCGGACATTCTAGGAGAGGTCGGTGGGCAAGACCTTAGTGCGAACCAGAGACGCGAAGCGGCCAAAGAGGTAGATAATACAACATACCTCACCTCTTTCCAAGCTCATTCTTCGCAGGAAGGTCCTCTCTTATAATGAGAGGAAACGAATAAGAGTCAACCATGAATCTTGACCCCATGCTACACTCCGCGCTGTTGAGCGCGCTTCGAATATTGAAACGCCAGGATTTAACGATCTTGGAGGTTCGGGCGCGGCTCGACTGCAATTTTGATCCGAGCACGGTTGAGGAGACGGTCATGTTCCTAACAAACCACCGTCTTCTTGATGACCTGCGGTACGCCCGAAACGCCATTGAGCGGAATGATGGCAAACGGGCAATAGGGGACCAGGCGTTGCGAGACAAGCTTGAGAGCCGCGGCGTCCCGAGCGAGGTGATCGACGCATTGATGTCGGAAGTGGACCAAGACGAGTTGAGTCGGGCACTTGTTCTGGTGGATGCTAAATTTAGCGGGACTGGATCGCCCGGGCGAGTCGCGCGGTTCTTGTCGAGCCGCGGGTTCAGCGACGAAACCATAGAGTCAATTCTGGAGCGCATTACCGTTGGATAGCGCTTGCCATTTTTAATCTATCTCTGCACAAAAAATCCCGCGTACCGGGGTTAGAAGTGCGCGGGAAATAAAGGAGGGTTTCAGATTCTCGTTATGGGTTATATCTTGCTAATCCGAAGTGTGTTTTTTGTAGTGACCGTGTACTTAAGCTTGGCAACTTTGCACACTTTGTCGAGGGCGAACTTCAGGGTGGTGTTGTAGAAGGAAGCGTCGAGTTTGTAATTTGGCACAGCCTCGTCGAATTCGATGTCCACATTTCCCTGGCGGCCGAACTCTGCAAACACTTCTCGAATGTCCATTTTCTTGAGTTGCACCGTGATGCTTCTGGTCATATTGACCCTTGGAGCTTTTCCACCATTTGGCTTGATAAGAGCGGCGAAGCTTTGACCAGCCGTTTCGGACTTTGGATCCGGTGTGGACTGGGTCGCTGATTTGGACTTATCAGTGGTGGTTGACTTGGCGGGCGCTTTGGTCTTGATTAGTGCTGGCGTAGGATTTACAACCTTTGGTTGTGAATCCTTAGTTATTGGAACAACTTTCGTAGGAGCAAAAATGTGGTGAATGCTAATAGGCTTCTTATGAATGTACCAAATGCCTTGCTTCTCTTCAAATTCCATATCCGTGACACTGGAAATGATCTCGATTGCCTTTTGAAAGGAGACTCCGTCGAGATTCATGTAAAGCGTTTGGTGGAAATTAGTCTCGAGGACGTATTGCTTCCCGGTCTGCTCAAAGATTGCGTCAATAACAGTTCGGACATCTTCGCCGCGTGACTTGATCTTGACCGTTTGACTCTGAGCAAATGCTGCGATAGTGAAAGCGGCGATAGCGAGGGTTGCGATTGGTTTAATCATTATTTTTGCTCCTGTGAGTTAGAAGTTGAGTCAGGCGAATACAATTTGACCATGTTTTTGGCTGAAGTCGAATTGCGTTTCTTGTGATTTGGGTGCGATGTATGATGAGCTTTAGACCTTGCTATCACGGTGAAATGATGAGCCGCAACCTTCTTGGCAGTCAGCTTCGTAACTGGTTTGTGGGCAAGTGTAGCTGGAGCCTTCTTTACTGTTTTCACGGGCTGGCCCAATTTCTTAGCTTTTACCGCTGGCTGCTTGGTGAAAGTAAGTGCGTCAGTCCCTTTGTCAATCAACTGGGCTGGTTTGTGTTTGAGGACTTTCGCAACATTGGTTGAAGGTTTGTTTTTTCCAGATTCCGGGGCAACGGCGGCCGATTCTTTTGCGGCAACTTTGCCTCCAAAGAGGGCCGTCGGATCGCGAAGAATGAATGACATTGCTGCTACAACGCAACAGAGTCCGACCAGATACATCGTTGGTTTTTTGAGGCTGGGGTTATTCTCTCGGAAGACTGCTTTGGCCGATCGAATATTGTCCATCGTCATGGCAGGCTTAGCTTCATCGTCCGGAACGTTGGCAAATAGGGCGAAACTCGAAAGGTTTAATCGCTTTTTGCGGGTCGTGATCGCTTTGGTCTCGGCTTTAACTTCAGTGGTTTCAATAGTTTCTGTAGCTTGGTAGGCAAAAGCAGGGGCGGCCCTTGGAGTGCTGCTTTCTGTGTTGTTGATACCGGCAGTTTGCTTG
>JAYVXG010000145.1:0-7614 GCA_043785475.1 Armatimonadota bacterium | reverse complement strand
ACCGTTCCGCAAGGAAACTCAACAACACAAATACTGCCGCAGCGGCAATACCGTGATTAAACTGTTGGAATGCAGCGCCCATCATGCCCGCATGATTCAGAGAAAACAATCCAACAAGAATGAATCCGACGTGGCTAATCGTAGAGAATCCCATGACCCTCGCAGGTGTTTGCTGAATCGCCGCCAAAATTCCACCGTAGATAATCCCCACAACTCCAATTCCGACTATGACCGGAGCAAAGACTTTACACGCTTCCGGAAACAGAGGAAGACAAAAGCGGAACATGCCGAACGTTCCAACCTTCAAAACGACACCGGCAACAACCGCACCAATCGGAGCATCCTCGTATGTGTCATTCAACCATCGATGGATTGGCACGACCGGGGATTTGACCAAGAACGCAATCATGAAGCCCCAGAAGGCTACACATTGAAGTGGCCAAGCGTTTGCCCAGAGACCCTTCGTGGCCACCAAATCTTGGAGGGTCAGAAGATTGAACGTCCCAAAAGGACTGACTAGGGCCGAGCGACTGGCGAGTATTGCCATCCCGACCAGCATTAATAAAGAACCCGCAAAAAGCGTCGCCACATACCGGAGGGCAACTTTGCCGCGGTCCCCCGATCCCCATCCTAAGATCATCAGCCCGACGGGCACTAAGCTCAACTCGAAGAAGATGTAAAATAGCACCAAGTCCAGGCTTGAAAAGATACCAAAGAGGGTCCCTTCAAGGCAGAGAAGCAATCCAAAATATTGGTTTACGCGCTCTTTGGGCTTTGAAATCAGGATCGCAACCAACCCCAAAAAGGCCGTCAAAACCATCATCCATGCCGCCATACTGTCAACCCCTACGGAGTAATTGGCGCCGAGACTTTGGATCCATTTAAAGTCTTGCTGAAGCTTAAAACCGGAGTCACTGGTCAGAAAGAGTGAAGCAATTGCGCCGCTGACAGCCAAGGTTGCCACCGCGACGATTGTGCTGAGTCCCTTAGACAAATTCGCCCCAAGCTTCGGAGCAAAAGCAATCGCCAATCCTGACAATATGGGGAGCCAAATCAAGAAGCTTAAATAAGGGAGAGTGCTCATTTTTGGCCTCCATGGTTGAGGAACGCAACCAATATTGCGATGCCAACAACTCCCGCTAACATACACAATGCGTACGTTCGCACCAAACCTGACTGGAGCCGATTGACCACCGCATAGATTCCCTCGGACAACTTGCCCAAACCAACTCCTGCGCCCCCGAAAAGTCCTTTATCAACATTGTGGTCCAGAAGCGTCGCGATTTCGCTGCCACCGTCAACCGCGGCACTGACCATCGCTTGGTCAAATCCATACTGGTTGCGAACCCAGAGTCGAATCCGAGACCATTCTGCCTCGTCCCAGCCTTCTCGTCTCGGCAATCCCTTCCAATAGAAGAGCAATCCTAACAAGATGCCCCCAAACGCGGCCGCTGCAGAAATCTTTTCAATTTGTTCGACGGAGATGAACGAATCCGTTGCGGTCAAAATTGAGCTTCTCTGCCCAATTGTTGAAGCATAGAGCCAATCCTTCAGTCGATCATTTTGATCCAAGTACCAACCCCCACCCAGACTCAGCAGGGCCAGAATGACGAGCGGGATCCACATGCTGATCGGGACTTCTTGAGGCTTATAATCTGCCGTTAGAGCGTGATGTCCGTCCACCCCATGATGGTCATCCGTGACCGGAATATCCCGCCATCGCTCCTTTTTGCCCAAGAACGTCATCCACATCATTCGGGTCATGTACATCGCAGTCAGCAATGCCGTGAGAAGGCAAACCGAGCCGGCAAACTGTCCGGCGTTGAAGCTATTCGTCACCGCGAGGTCGGTTCCTAGAGCCGACGCAATGATCTTTTCCTTCGAAAATGCACCGGATAGATATGGAACACCGGAAATCGCAAGATATCCCGCCAACATCGTGCCAAACGTGATCGGGACGTACTTGGCGAGCTTGCCATAATTCCGCATGTCTTGCTCATGTGCCATCGAATGAATGACCGCTCCAGAACCAAGGAACAAAAGAGCTTTGAAGAACGCGTGGGTTATAACGTGGAAAATCGCAACCCAATAAGCCCCTGCCCCGCACGCCACGAACATGAATCCCAACTGCGAAACCGTTGAATACGCCAGTACCTTCTTAATGTCGGTCTGTCCAAACGCGATGACCGCGGCAAATAGGGCGGTAAACGCTCCAACAACACAAACCACAATCGACGCAACCTGCGACAACTCAAAAACGAGGTGCATTCGACTCAGAAGTACCACACCCGACGTCACCATGGTTGCCGCGTGAATCAGAGCAGAAACGGGCGTAGGGCCAGCCATTGCGTCTGGAAGCCAAAGATATAGCGGGAACTGCGCGGACTTTCCGCATGCGCCTACAAAGAGTAGCAACCCGATAGTTGTGGCCAAAACCGGATGATGACGCAAGGAATAATCAAGGACCGGGAAAATATTGTCGTAACTCAGAAGCCTCGAATCAGCCGCCCGGTGAGTCGCCGGTGCCGTGGCGACCGTGGCGATAATCAGCAGTAACCCAAGGCTCAAGCCCCAGTCACCAATCCGGTTGACAATAAACGCCTTATTTGCCGCTTTCGAATTCGCGAGATCTTCGTACCAAAATCCGATCAGTAAGTACGAACAAAGTCCTACCCCCTCCCAACCAACAAACAGCAGAAGCAAGTTATTGCTCAGAACTAAGAGCAGCATCGAAGCAATGAACAGGTTCAAATAGGCAAAGAACCGAGCATAATCCTTCTCTTCGGCCATGTAGCCAGTGGCGTAGAGATGAATCAAGGCCCCAATGCCGGTGATGATGAGTACCATCGTCATCGACAAAGAATCAATTCGTAGTTCAAATGGTATCGAAAGGCCCTTAATGTCAATCCAAGGAACACTCGAAATGACGATAAAACTTGTCGGATCAAGGTTTCGTGCAATTACAGCCCCGACCACAAACGCGATCACGATCGGAACTACTGCCAAGACGCCAAGCGTCCGCTTACTCAATGTTTTGCTAAGTAGCGTCTGAAGAAGGGCACCCAAAATTGGGAATCCAAGCGTTAGCCAAATAAGTCCGTTTCCTTGCACCGTCGCTATCCTCCTAATAAATTCAATTCGTCTACATCGACTTCTTCCTTAAGTCGATAAATAGCCATGATGATGCCAAGGCCAACCGCAACTTCGGCGGCGGCAACTGCCATCACAAAAATCACCATCATCGGACCCGCAATCGCTTGGTCGAGCGAGTGCCCTTCGATTGCGTAACGGTATCGTGCAAAAGACAGGAAAGCGAGATTCACCGCGTTCAACATCAATTCGATGCACATAAAGATCACAATGGGATTTCGGCGAATAACAACTCCGACAACCCCAGTTGTGAACATAAACATGCTCAACCCGATATAAGCAACGAGAGGAACTCCGTTCATTGTGTCCTCCGCTTCGCGAGAAATACCGCGCCAACCACTCCGACCAAAAGCAAAATACTGATGACTTCAAATGGAAAAACATAAGAAGTGAAGAGTGCCTCACCGATAAGCTTTGGCGACCCCACTTCGTGGGTCAAAGGCTTAGGGCCGTCAAGACCAAACAACGGCAAAACCTGGCTGGCGAGAACCCCAAAAAGGACGAACCCAAATGCAAGTCCCAAGGGCCGATTCAAGTCCTTTCGCTCCTCAATCAGCTTCGGATTGAGCAACATGATAACGAACACGAATAGAACCATAATCGCGCCGCTATATACGACGATTTGGGAGATTCCGAGCATGTCCATGCTCAAGCTGAAATACAAGAAGGCAAGAAGGAAAAAGTTGAACACCAGGCATAGCGCGCTGCGAATAGCACTACCAAACGCAACAACCCCAACCGCCGCCAACGCCGCCGGGCCAGCGAGCATCGCGAAAATAATGAGTTCCGGGGTTAACTTCACGGTGCAACCTCCTTGTTCGGAACCACTTCGATCACTCTGCGCGGAGAATTAACCATGTTCACGCTTCGAGACTGGAATTGCGGCTGGGTTTTCTTATTCTGATGCCGGATGAACGACCATACAAAGAACAGAATTCCGTAACACACGAATCCGGTTATCCAACCCGCCGTCGAACCGTAAACTCGAGTTGAGAAAATCCATGTCGCAGTAATCATCATGTTCACAACCGCCAGCGGTAGTAAGAATTTCCACCCGAGGTTCATGAGTTGATCGTAGCGAAGTCGCGGGAAGGTCGCCCGAATCCAAATGTAAACTGAAAGGCCAACCGCACCCTTCGTAAGCATAACAACCACGCCAACTAAGTAATTGTTTTCTAATCCAGCAAGTGCGTCCCAACGGATCGGGAAGTGATAGCCGCCTAGGAACACAGTGGCAAAAATCATGCTGAAGGTAAGCATCGCCATATACTCCGCCATCATAAACAGGCCCCATCGCTTCGCGTTGTACTCGGTGTGGTAGCCAGCAACCAACTCGTTTTCTGCTTCCGGCAAGTCGAACGGCGGACGGTTCGTCTCGGCGATCATGCATACAAAAAACACAACCGCGGAAATAAAGCCCATCGGCGTAAAGATGTTCCAATTGGGAATGAAACTTACGACCCCATACAGCGGCGCATCTTGAGACTTTACAATGTCGGTCATCCGGAGCGAACCGGAGTTCATGACCATCGCGGCCAACGCAATTCCCATGGCCAACTCATAGGAAATCAACTGCGCCGACGCTCGCAATCCACCCAGCAGTGAGTATTTGTTGTTCGAACTATAACCCGCCAGAACCGTCGCGTAAGCTCCCAGCGATGAAATCGCGAGGATAACCAACATACCAACGTTGATGTCGGCAACCGGCGTAAATCGGATGTCGGCACCAAATGGAATCGTGCATCCAAGAGTCAGTGCGACGAAAAGTGCAATGAACGGAGCAATGATGAACAAGAACCGGTCGGTTTTGTCCGGCAAAATATCTTCCTTGGTAAAAAGCTTGAGGCCATCGGCAATCGACTGAGCCAAGCCAAAAAGCTTAAATTTCTTGCCTCGAAGGAATCCGGGGACATATTTGCTTGTCCGTGAAAAAGTAATGTTTCCCGTTCGATTCGGGCCAATTCGATCCTGCATCCACGACAAAAGTCGCCGCTCGTACCAAATGACAATCGGAACTGGCGCGAATATTGGGATGATTGCCAAAATCGCCCGCCCAATTGCTGAGAGAACATCTTGTATAGCGGGGTTTAGGTTGTGTAACCAGTCCATTGGCAGTCCCAAAGAATTTACCTGAGTCGAACCCGCCGATGCTGTTACCGCGAGGGTTCTGGGGAATGATTGCTAGAATAAGAAGCAATTCATGAAACTCACTACCTTGCTTCACTCATTAGACCCGAAAATTTTTCGAAAGCCAGTGTTCCAGCAAACCTTATTGAGGATGCTGCCAATTAGCATTCTTCTTATGCTTTTTTCGGTATACAACTTGGGGTTAGCAAGAGATCGCCAATATGAAATTGCCCTGGTCGCAACCATTGTCATGTTTCTCGCGCTTCCGCTTGCAACAGCATTCGTCTCGGCAAGGCCGGCAGTCATCCTTCGCAACAGCCGATCGGCATTTACGCGAAAGAGATTGATCGAATTAGACGAAAATGGCTTCACAACAAGATTCGATTCTGGCAGCAATTCATTTACGGTTTGGAATGATATCGAGTCATCCGTTCACCGGGGCGAATTGGTGATGCTCTACATGACCAAATTATTTGTGATCAATATTCCCGACTCCGCGTGGCCATCAACCGTCGAGCGCGATCAGTTCCTCGACCTACTTCGAACAAAGGGTCTCCTCAAATAGCCACAACCCCCAAATTACTGCCATCCCCAAATAACCGCCACCAATTTCTTCCATATCCTGTAATAATGAGGAATGAAGAAGTCGTCCGCTGTTCCCGCCACATTCTGTGCGTCAGTGGCCACCCTAATCCTCTCCGGGTGTTCGAGCCCGGTTTCGGTTCAGCGGTGTGTTGACCCCGCCACTGGCACGGTTTTGCCAGACGTTGCCTGCGCCAGGCCGGTAACGGCTTCAACCTATCGCGGTGGACGCTACGCACGAGTTCCGATGCAAACTGGAAGTGTCTGCATCGACACAACCACCAATCAGCCCGTCGGCGACAGCTATTGCCGATCGTCAAGCGGCTACTATCCGGGCTACTACTACGGAAACCATTTCTATAGAAGTTACGGATGGGGTTATGGTGGCTCGATGAATGGCGGCAGAGTGATGGGATTCTCCTCGTCACCTCCATCCGGAGCTACGATACGTTCCTCCACTGGATCCGTCGTCACTCCTCCAAGTTCCAGCAGCAGTTCATCGTCCGGTGTTAGTCGAGGTGGCTTCGGCAGTTCCGGTAGCTCAGGAAGCTCTGGTAGTTCCTCAAGCTAACCGTGAGACGAAACGCGATCACCCCGCGCCCGGATTGGCAGCAAAAGGTCGAACAAGCCGGACTGGTCTTTCACACCGAAGACGAAAAGCAGTACTGGAACGAAAGTGCCTACTACGAGTTCACTGCGACCGAAATAACCGAGCTCGAAACCGCAACCAACGAGTGCCATCAGATGTGCCTAAAAGCGGTTGAGCACATCGTCGACAACAAACTGTATGCAACCTTTGGCTTAACTCCCCTCGCAATTCAGGCAATCGAATCGTCTTGGGATGCGGAGCCACCTACCCTCTACGGGCGATTCGACTTCATTTATGACGGTTTCCATCCCCCCAAAATGCTGGAATACAATGCAGACACTCCCACCGCATTGCTCGAAGCAGCCGTTATCCAGTGGAAGTGGCTGGAAGAACTCTATCCTGAAAAGGACCAATTCAATTCAATCTGGGAAGGTCTGGTGGACCATTGGAAGTGGCTAAAAGAGAACCGAAAACTCCTCGGAAGCCAAATTCACTTCGCCCACGGCGACCTGTGGGAGGATGAACTCACGGTCGCCGTCCTGCGCGATACCGCCCACGAAGCCGGGCTCGCAACCCAGTCCATCCTCATGCAAGATATCGGTTGGGATGCCGGGAGAAGTTGGTTTGTAGATCTCCAGGGAACCCGAATGTGGACAACATTCAAGCTTTATCCTTGGGAATGGATGGTCAAAGAAGATTTCGGCGTAAACGCCCTCTCGACCCAAAAAGAGTGCCAATGGATCGAGCCGGTTTGGAAAATGCTGCTTTCCAACAAGGCAATCCTGCCAATCCTCTATGAACTGTTCCCCTCCTCACCCTACATCTTGAAGGCGTTCATGAACGACCCACGCGGCATGACGAGGTACGCAAAGAAAGCTTTGCTCGGTCGCGAAGGCTCCAACGTTGAAATCTATGGAACGACGTGGGAAAAACGGGAAGGTCCCTACGCTGAATCAGGATTTGTGTACCAAGACTATGCTGAAATCCCCGATTTTGACGGCAACCATCCGGTCATCGGGAGCTGGATCATCGGCGACACCGCGCACGGCATCGGCATCCGCGAAACCGACGGAATAATTACGGATAATCTGGCGCGATTCGTTCCGCACCTATTCTCATAAATTTGGCGGCCGAAAGGCGGGCGCATGCCTTGCCATTTTTTTCAT
>JAYVXG010000144.1:0-2281 GCA_043785475.1 Armatimonadota bacterium | reverse complement strand
ACCCTTTCGGAACGCAACGTTTCAGATGGCTCATCCTAAGCGGCCCGGTGGTTACTACTAACACTCTCATTTCTTGCGTGTTCATCCTGCTATTTGCGTATCGTTCAAATGCCGTGATTTTTTTCGAAAAGCTCTTTAGGCTTACGTTGCCCAGGTCCACTTCAACATATATTGGGCCATCCGTGCTCATCACCAATCCGTCTGGTCGAATTTCGATGAGCTTATCACCGACGGAGACTGAATCTCTGATTTGCTGCTCAAAACGCCAAGACGATAGCCCTCGATTCATTAAAGCTATCCTCACGTTTGTCACAGCCAAAGAGTGTTGAAGGAACCGGGGCGAGCTAGATCTGTTTGAAATCATGTCCTTCACTCGTTCACCAAGGAGGTCCTTTGCCAGCGGACCGAGAATGTACAAGCGCTGATCGTGAAAGACAGTTGTCAGGTACTTGACGTAACCGTGTTCAGTGAGAATTTTCAATCTACGGTTAGTTCGGCTTACCGATGTAAAGTATCCAACAGAAATAATTTGGTCTCGGCTCAGGACTTGGCTTAACGCCAGGTCTTTCAAAAGCCTAATGTCTCGTTCCGTCAGTTTCAAAGTAAGTCCTCCCAGTCGAGGTTGGTTGCAGAAACCTGAGGACTTGCTGGTGAAGGAGGGATGATCGGAGCTTTTGGAATTTGCAATTTTGACAAGATATGAGCGCGATACAACGAAGTTAAATATTCTGAGAACTTAGGCTGCGGACCTCTAAATTGCACTCGATACCACTCGACGTCCGGCCACATCACAATCGCTTGACCAGTCGTTAAGCTTCTTATGGCGTCTTGGCCGGAATCCTTTGGCAGTTCCCTTTGAATGGTCAAGGCATCTTCAAACCCAACTTGGAAGATTATTTGGACCCCGACGTTGTTGCGAATAACGGAACGTAATTTATTGTCGAGCTGGGATAACGTCTGATGAGAAAGTACCAGGCTTAACTTAAAACGCCGACCCTCGGCAATAAGGGATTCAAATGCACTTGACGCCATATTCTCGAATTCGTCGACATATAGTCGAACAGGATTTCGAGACGCCTCAGGAATATTTACCCTCGCCATCATTTCACGAGATATGGCTGAAACAAGAAGTCCCCCCATTATTCGACTTGACCTGTGGAGTTCGTCTACGGCAAGGGAAATCAGGACAATTTGACCTTTTGCATTGAGAATTTTGTCAAGGTTGAGTGCAGAGTTCGCTTGAAGGATGTGCCGCAGCGTTGGAACCGCCAACAGAGAGGTCACTTTATTGAGCACCGGCAAAGCCCAGGTTTGCTGTTTTTCCGCACTGAGATTTCCATAGCGCTCCCAAAAGCGAACTACGAATTCGTCAGAACACTTAGTCATACAGGCCGAACGCATGTCCGAATCGAAAAATATTCGTTCTAAATCAGTAATGGGCTTATTCGATTCTGCCAGCAAAAGTAGCGCTGATCTTAAAGTCTCCTCAAGCTGAACGCCCCAGGACTGAGCTTCTTGAGCCAGAACTTCCAGAAGGTGGAGGGCTCGAATGTACGGTTCTCCAGCACCTGATAGAGGATTAAATCCCTGAATTCGCTCTTTTTCTCGAAGGTCAAGAAGAGTGATTCTTTTGGTAGATATATTCAGCCGGGCGCACATGCTGATAACGCCACTAACGAGATCTCCTCTCAAATCAAGGATAACCACCGAGTGCTCTCGTTCAATATCGTCTTGAATTACGTTGAGAATAGTGGTGGTTTTGCCGCAACCGGTTCTACCCAAAATGTAGCAATGGCGCGACAAATCGGTTGCGGTCAGATTGAAAGGCTGATCTGATTCCAGAATGATTCCCAGGGGGACCGTTTTTTGATCCGTACGGTTTGGCACAGAAGCTGGCTTATTCGCAACGCGAGAAAAGTAGACTATCGGGGCTTCGACTATTTTAAGGAATTTGTTAAGCAAAGTATCAATAGGATGTGGGTATCCGATGAAGCAACATGATGAGACCGCGGATTCTTTAGGTGAAGCTAAATCGAATTCATTTGGCCAAACCCTGAAAGTCGCAATTTCACAGGAATTTCAGACTGGTAAAGCATTTGCTCAGGCTCTTGGCGTTTCACCGGGGCGGGTCAGCCAACTTATTCAAGGTCCGGAAAGTGTCGATCCGCAGACGTTAATGAATGTCCTGCGAACCTTTGATGATGAAATTTTGCGCGAGCAGATTCACAAGGCTTGGGTCAATGAATTTGCCCCAGCTCCAACAATAAAAATTGGCTCTCTA
>JAYVXG010000143.1:0-2284 GCA_043785475.1 Armatimonadota bacterium | reverse complement strand
ACCCCTACGGAATGAAAATGGATGGCCATGGAGGTGGAAAATGAAACTAATGCCGATCCTTTGCCTGATCGCCCTTGCGTCAAAGACCCTCGCCAGCGACCACAACAACTTCGAACGGGGCCGACCCCTCCTGTTCGATGACGCCTACTCGATTGCTTACGGCGAACGCGAATTTCAAACCGGTTTGAGCCTCGCTGGAAACCACCTAGGGTTCAATACCTCCCTCGGTTACGGCTTCGCAAAAAACCAGGAAATCAGCTTCGGATTTGATGCAGATCGGGGATCTAGCACAATTGGAGAAGTTAGCTTCTTCCAAAACCTTGCCCGCGAAATCAATGACTCCCCGGCCTTTGGCTTACGCTTAACTTCAACCGCCGCCGCTGGTCAAAAACCATCTGGCAACCTGCGCCTCATCGCAACCAAGGCGCTCCAACAATACGACAAGATTCACCTTAACCTCGACTTCGAATCTCGCCAAGTACCCGGATTTTTGGTCGGATACTCGGCCCCAATTGGATATCCGAAAAGGTTTGATCAAACCTTAATGGCCGAAGTGGGATATAAGCAAAAGCAAGCAATAGTGGGAGTCGGAATGAGACGGCAAATTGACCCGCGATCAGTCCTCGATTTTGGAATCGAGTCAGGAAAGACTTTGCGCCTAACCGCAGGCTTTTCGATCGCGTTTTAAATGAGTTATGCAAAGCAATGACATGTAAAGGGATGACTTGTTGACTCTGTCACATGCCACCACTATGTAATTGTTACACCAGGAATTTTGATGACGAAATGATTGGCATGAATGGGACTAATTGAGTTTCGACGATATGAACAAGAATTCTTGCGTTAGCCTTCCTATCCAGCATCACTTGGTTCAAACCTGCTTTTCCAGTTTTACGGAGTTTCTATGAAATCACATCACCAACTTATCGGGTCAATTATCGCTTTGACCTTATCTCATTTGGCCCTCGCCAATGAATCGCCAAGGCCGCAGCCAAGCCCACAAGACAAAACCCATCAGGATATGGCTAAAACCTCCCAAGACAAAATGCCAGCGATGGATATGGGGGACAAGCACGAAATGGTCATGCCATTCTTTACCCACATGGGGATGCCCGAACCCCTAGGTAGCCATAGCCTCAGCTTTTCCGGCCTGTCAACAAGTGCAGGAGGAAGGTCCATCAAGGATGTTTCGTTTCAGTATATGTGCGGACTGTCGGACCGGCTCGGCGTCAACTTTCGAAGCGATGAATTCACCACTGGTAACGAGGCTGAAGTCATGTTCCAATATGCTGCGATTCGCAGCATGGATGGGATGAGCGGTATCTGTCCAATGCTCGAAATTGAGTTTCCAACGAAGCGGTCAGGCAGCGGAATCAAGACTGTTGTTGGCTTTTCGGCGGCGCTCGATCAGAAAAATGGCACATTCGACGGTGCGTTTCACTACAACACCTTTGAGCGCAAATTCGAAGGTAGCGTCGCCTACGTAAGTAGGGCAAACCAAGGCTTTTATCCGGTCGTTGAACTAATTGGGTCAGCCGAACTCAGGGAAATGCCGACCCTCGACATCTTGGCGGGTTCGAAATTCAAGATCGGCAAGAACTCAATGGTCGGTCTGGCCTACCAATCTCCAATTAGTGCGCGCAAAGACTTCGGATCACGACTCATTCTTCAGTTCGATTTTCGTTGGTAATCGCAACAGAAATCTCAGAATCATTCATTGTCGTGAAATTTTCGTATACTCCATGGAGTATAGTAAGATATGCAAGAAACCGACCGCAAGCCAATCGATCGACGGCTTGCCCGAATCGAGGGGCAAATTCGAGGCATTCGTAGGCTCGTTGAACAGGACTCGTATTGTTGCGATATCCTCCAGCAAATCTCGGCTATAAGCTCTGCTTTGAACCAAGTTTCAGCGGCAGTCGCTACCCAGCACATCAAACACTGTATTGTTGGCCATGGTACTGATAGCACTCATTTGACGGCAGCTGAGATGACAAGAGAAGAAGTGCTTGACGAATTGAGTGATGTGATGAGTCGGTTGATGCGGTAGTAATACCCATAGGAGTATAGAAGTGAAAACAAAGATGACAATAATGGGAATGAGTTGCAAAAACTGTGTAAATCACGTCCAAAAGGCACTTTCCAATGTGACCGGCGTAACCGGAGCCCGAGTCGATCTCAGTAATGGCACCGCCGAAGTAGATGGCACTGCAGACCTCGCTGACCTCATCAACGCTGTAGCTAAAGAAAGCTATGAAGCCAGGATAGTTGCATGAACAAAGCT
>JAYVXG010000142.1:0-2300 GCA_043785475.1 Armatimonadota bacterium | reverse complement strand
AGTGGAGCCGCACGATCGTCTACGTCCGTGCTGTACATGAGGGACGAAAGGACGTCTTGCTTCATGTTACTGAGGTTAGCCGTCTTCTTTGCTGCTACTTTTGCTTGAGCAAAAACAGGGAAAAGGATAGCCGCAAGGATTGCAATGATTGCAATGACAACGAGCAGCTCGATTAGAGTAAACGCGCGATTTCGCATATTAATGATTTCTCCCGGTCAAATAACCGACCAAGTGACTGCATCATATCACGAATCAAAGAATATTCCTACAGGTTCTTTACGGTAATTGGAAAAAATGGAGTAATATTTTCATTGTCTTTAGAGGCTTTGCCGTCGTGGCGAAGCTGAAATAATGGGGAAAGTCCGGTGTAAATCCGGCGCTGTGCCGCAACGGTAAAGATCAAAATCTTAGCCCGAATGCCCGCTTTAAAGAAGAAAAACGCTGTCGCCAACGAGCATTTGGCCGATGTGTTTGGGCTTAAGGGCCCCTTCACTTCTCTCCGCTCCTCAACGATGGCCTTTGCTTCCGGCCAGAGGCATGTCGTGTCTTTGGCTGTAAGCCTGAGGCACAAAATGAAAAAAAATAAAATCCGGGCTTTTACGCTCATCGAACTACTCGTCGTCATTGCCATCATTGCAATCCTCGCGGCAATCTTGTTTCCGGTTTTTGCCCAAGCCAAAGAAGCGGCCAAAAAGACTCAATCGATTTCAAATCTCAAGCAAATTGGCCTCGCTTGGACAATGTACGCCGGGGATTACGACGATATGCTGATGAGGGTGAGAACCGATGGACCGGGAGCCAAAACCACATATTGGTGGGGCTCATTTGACGGAACGACTTTGCGAGAAGAAGAGAGCCTCATTTATCCATATACAAAAGGTAAAGGAATTCAGCAAGATCCAAGCTTCCCGAAGGGGTTGCGGACAGTACTCGGACTAACGGGATATGGCTACAACTACCATTATCTCAGCCCCTCGACTTATGCTCCTCCAACATACGCGGAGGTGCCGGTGCCGGTCAATTTCTCGCAAGTTGCCAACGTGTCCGAAACCGTCTGCTTTGCGTCCGCGGCTCGAATCAACAATTGGTCCTCTACAACTCCGACCTTGGAAGGAAACACCTATCTCGAACCGCCGTCCAGTGACTTCCCGTCCTTTCATGCCCGCCATTCGGGCAAGGGAACTATCCTTTGGGTCGATACCCACGCGAAGGTTCTAACTCCAACTTATCGAAAAGGAGCATTTGGGTACGGGTATAACTCCGTGGACTTTGATCGCGAGCATCTGGGGGACATTGATAAGGATGGCGATTTTGCAACCGACGAGCTATTTGACCTGAACTAGGGTTTTGGGGCCGGTGGCACAGGAATGTGCCACCGGCTAAACGGGACCCAATGTGACGTCGAGTGAGCCTCTCCACGATCGTATTTCGGTTCCTCTTTGACCTTTCTTGTAGTAGCCATTGGCCACATCGGTCGACGTTATTGTTCCGGCTACGCCGGATCCAAGCGGGTCATCATAGGTCCGATATGTAGCGATCTCCTCGGACATGAATTTCTCGATGAAATCCACAACGATATCCACGCCGTCATGTTCATTTACCCAATTTGGACCTCTTGTTTTAGGAATCCAGTAGAAAATCCAATCTATGGTCCAGCGCCACGTTTCTTGTTTTGCATACCAGGAGACGACGATGATCTTGTTGGTATCAACCGATAGAGTTAACGGCTCGGTTATTGTTGGGTGTGGGCAGGGAATATTTATCGCCAAATTGTTTACCGTAAAACCATCTTGCTCAGCTTCGCAAGGCTCAACAAACGGCATCCATTCCGGATGTTTTTCCAAGATCCTATTGGCAACCCAGAAAGAGAATGTTTCCAATCTGAATGGGTTTTGCCCACGACGCGATGCCATCGGACGAGCTTACCAATAGCCGGCTTAGTTCTAATTGGCAAAAATTCGTGCGGTTTTCGTGATTCTAGATTCGACAAGGGAATGGGGCAATCGGTCGAATCGTTCAATAAATTGTACAATGAAAAAATGAAATTCCATGTGCTTTTAGCCGTTGCGGTTGCCGTTGCCTTACCTGGTGCCAGATCTGCAAATGGGGCCATGCAAAATCGACAAACAAAGTCGCAGTCTCCTCCGGTTGTGCTTGGCACAAATCAGTTGCCAGGCAACTTCGGAAAATTTGGTACCACTTATACGATTGGCAAGGAGTCGCCGCTTAACTTCACCCTGACGAATGCGGAATACCGCGTGACTCGATTCATTGGCGAAGATATGGAGAGTCCGATTGGG
>JAYVXG010000141.1:0-2301 GCA_043785475.1 Armatimonadota bacterium | reverse complement strand
AATCGAAAGTCGAAGACATTAGTGTCGTTTCACTTCAATCTCTTCCCGAGACAGCCCTTCTGATATTTGTCCAGTCAAACGAGCCGACCGACGTAACTAATTTTTCTAACGATGCTTTTTTTGTACCGCCCGCCTGTCGTTGATCGTCGCTCGGCTCGTTTGACTGGACAAATATCAGAAGGGCTGTCTCGGGAAGAGATTGAAGTGAAACGACACTAATGTCTTCGACTTTCGATTTTTGAGCATTTCGCACGATGACTACTCTTTTGGGAGCTAAAAATGGAAAAGTTCCGACCGAGGCTAACCAGTCGTTTGGCGAACTGCCGTCTGCAAAGAACTCTTCCAGGTCGTAATCGTCTTTCTGAAGTTCGGACTCCGAAATGAGGTCATCAAGGGCGGCTCGTAAGAGCGCTGGCTCGCTACCCGTTAGCAAAACGACTTTGCTATTGATCGCTTTGGTTACGTTGAAACTCATTTAGCTTTTTGCATCTTCTTGAGAAGACCTGTAAAGTTTTGCACGGATTCCCGAACTTCAACTACGTCTTCTGGCAAGATTTCTGGCTGGCCAAACATCTTGTTTGTGAAAAGTAGCCCTATTTCATCAGCCTTTGGCTGAAGGTCTTGGAGTTGAGCACCAACCCGAGCAAGATACTCCTTGGTGGTCTCACTGAGGAGCCTCCGATGCCCCGTGAACTTCCAAATGGAGGCAATGAACGACACGTATTCGTCATCCATTTCTGATCGGATCATCGCAACGGTTTTAGGAAGTCTTCGAATCCGGACATAAAGCCAAACGCCAGTGATCGCGGCAATACCGATTAGAATATTGAGGATCATTCCCGCAATCTTTAGGAATCCCGCATAGTCGGTCGGCTTGTTGTCTTTTCGACCGCCGCCGGGTACAACTTTTGCTCCCTCTGTGGCATCAAAAACAACCCAGCCGATATTCTCAAAATACAGTTCGGCCCAGGCATGCCTGTCACTGTCTAAGAGCAGTTGAGTGCCGAAGCTATTCTTGTTTTTAGTATCCGGCAGATACCCGACAACGTACCTCGCAGGAATTTTTACCGCTCTCGCCATCTGGACCATGGAAGATGCGAACAGATCGCAGTACCCTTCGTGGCTTTCAAATAGGACGAATTCAATCGGGTCTCGACCTTCCGGTGTCGCGCTAGCGTTAGTGTTGTACTTAATTCGCTTCGTTATTTCTGTCTGAATCTCTCTCGCCTTGTCGAAGTCGCTTGAAGTTTTTGCCGTGACGTCGATCGCTAGCTTTTTGACAACATCCGAAATTCCGTTGAGACCAATGTGAGAATTGAGGAATGTATCGATGATTTTCGGAACCTTGGAATTTGGACCCGCGAGCGGAACCTTGTCGTAGGCAACTGTGAATTCAAATTTTTCAAGCGATAAAAAAGATATCCCTGCCGGTGTCTTTTCTGTGGATTTGGTTCCGACAAAGGTAGGATCATTTCCGGCCTGCGGAAGCTCTTTTGAAGGAACAAGCGACCGGATTGTCATCGTCTGAGAGTGATATTCGTCTGGAAAGGCATTCACCTTTTTATTTGGAAATTTGAACTTATCAAGCATGCTCGGAGTTTCTGTTCCGATCGTAATGCCAGTTTCCCGGTCAATGAGCTCGTTGGGCAGAACATTTCCTGACGGCTCAGCAACTAACCATGACTTCCCGTTCCAAAAAGTAAACGACGCAATCCGAAGGTAGGCTGGAACAATTCCTGAAACCTCAAAAGCGGGATTGTCACTCAGCCTAACTGGCCCAGTTCCAACCGTCGCAATAGTCGGAACAGTCGCTCCAACCTGAGGAGGGGTGCTGTTTCTCAGTTGCGGGGGCCGAATCGAAACATACCCGCTCAACGGCTTGGCGCCGGCCTGAATAACGGGGGCGCCGATGCTACTCAAAAGGATGATTAGCATCGCGCTTCCAAGGGCCCATTCCGCTCCTGCCGCCCAGCGCCAAGGTCCCTCACGAAGCGTTACCGATTGCTCATAAGGGTTCATGTGCGCACTGCGCCCAAACAAGAAGTACCCCGATTGCACCGCCCTTTCTTGCATGTCTCGGCCATGAGCCCGAGCGAAAAGTGTGGCAAAACTAATTAAGAACAAGAAGAAGAGGACAACGACGAATTTAAAGGTGTCGTAGCAACCCACGAACCCAAAAATTGCCAATGCCGGGATTGATTGGAAGATGAGGGTCCCGTCTCGCCACGCAAAAAATGATCCAAATATGGTCATCCATAGAAGCCACGAAGAGGGAGTTAACTCGATTGGAAACGTATCCGG
>JAYVXG010000140.1:0-7697 GCA_043785475.1 Armatimonadota bacterium | reverse complement strand
CTCGGCTTTACTTCCGCAACCGATTGACGAAACAAGAGCAACGAGAATAATCATGGTTCGGGTCATGTTGAAAGTATATCTTTTGAAGTAACCTTTTGGGCATGCAGTTGGGTGCCGCGATGGAACGCGAAATTAGTCAACAGCCATCCGTTTTGGCCGAGAATTCGCCCCTGTATTTGCAAGACCTCGCATCCTTTTTTGCCGAACGTCGCGAATATGACATGGTGTTGCTGGCGGCTCGAGGATCGAGCGACAATGCCGCCCTTTACGCTCGCTATCTGATCGAAATTCATCTCGGGATTCCGGTTTCGCTTGCGGCGCCCAGCGTCATCACACGGTACAAGAGCAGCATGAAATATCGGCGGTGTCTCGCGATTGGAATTTCCCAGAGCGGTGCTGCTCCCGATGTTGCTGAAGTGCTGGGCTACATGAAAGACCAGGGCCACACAACTTTGGCGATCACCAATACCGCGGAATCGCGCTTGACGACCGTAGCCACCAAGACCTTGTTGCTGAACTGCGGGGGCGAAGAGTCGGTCGCGGCGACCAAAACGTACACATCGACTTTGCTCGCCCTTTATCAGCTCGTTCGGGCATTGGGCGGTTCTTTACCTTCGCCCACTTTGCCCGATGATGCTTGGATTCAGAAGAGCCGTAACATCGCTCAAGGCTTTTCTGGCCCCCTAAACCGCTGTAATCCGGTTTTTGCGATTGCTCGTGGATACGGCTTCTCTACCGCACTCGAGACAGCGTTAAAGCTCATGGAGTGCGCGTTGGTGCCTTGCAAGGCTTACAGCGCGGCGGACTTCGAACACGGGCCAAAGGCTCTGGCCGGGCACGGTAGTGCAGCGATCTCGTATTTTGGGGCCTTGCCTGGACTGCGCGATCAAGGTTGTGAGATTCTGGAAGTCGATCGTCCGTTGGCTCGGACTGACGAATTAGAACCGATCTATCCCATCTGGGATATCATCGTGGGTCAATGGCTAGCATTGCATGTTGCTCGGTCGAGAGGCTTGGACCCAGACACGGCGCGGCATCTCAGTAAAGTCACGAAAACGCTTTAGTCAGGGATCAGGAATCAGAATAAAAAAAGGGTCAGTTTGAATTTCAAACTGACCCGTTCTATTGGAAAACAGACTGGAGATTATTAGGCTTCAGCTTCAACAGCCGCCACGACAGCCACAGGAGCCGGTGCTTCTTCGGCTTTCTTACCGCGCTTCTTGGTAGCGGTTCCCTGCTCCACGCCAACGGCGCCTTCGGTGAAAAGAGCCTTAACCTTGATGCGTCGGCTAAGGTCACCATCAGAGATGGTGTTCCAGTTCGCACGGTCGAGTGCCCATTGCCATCCAATATCTTGAGCCCCATAGAGGAACTCGACTCCGCCCTGAAGGACGTCGGAAAGCATGGTTTTAAGATCTTCTCGGCTATTCAAAATCGCTTCGCCAGCGGCAATATTTGGCGCAAGTCCGATGTTCACCATTACGGGTTCTTCTTCGGGAGCAAGCGCTTGGGCGGCTTTAGAAAGCTTCTTGGGAGCATTTTCTTCAATCACTTGATTGATCGATTGAAGGTGCGAAGACATCGACAGCATCAATTTCTGGTTATCGTCGGGCCAGACAAAATACTCACCTTCGTAAACGGCTTTGGCGTGACGCCCGGTCAGGCTCAATGCGGATGCAACGAGAGCGGCGTCTGCAGCAAGAACTTTTGGATATGCCTTACGCATTTGATCAACAGCGGATTCAAGTTTGGTGAGGTTACACGTAATCAATCTAGGGGAACTCCTATCGGCGCAGAGGGATTCTGAGCCATAATTCAGCTTAGTTTACCTCGTCCGGTACTCAGGAATTTTATGAAAGCTTTTACACTTGGAATGCTCTCCGCTTCAGCGGCCCTACTATTGGCTGGTTGCACAGGCGGTGCAGCCAACACAGACAGCAACAATACTGTCTCTTCTTCCACTGCCAATACCGCTCCCGACACGAAGGGCAAGAAGCTCAAAGTCGCGATGGTTTTCGATAGTGGCGGCAAAGGCGACAAGTCGTTCAACGACTCCGCCAATGCAGGACTCGAGAAAGCTCAAAAGGACCTCGGTGTCGAAGTTCGAACCGTTGACAGCAAGAACGAGAAAGACTATGAAGGCAACTTGGAAACCCTTTCCGAGCAAGGCTTTGATCTGGTGATCGCGGTCGGCATCACCCAGATGAATGCTTTAAACACCGTCGCCCCGAAGCACCCCAAGACGAAATTTGCGATTATCGATGCTCCAGTTAAGTTGCCCAACGTCCGCGCCCTTCTTTTCTCCGAAGAGCAAGGTAGCTTTCTCGCCGGGTACGTTGCCGGAGCGACGACCAAAACCGGAAAGGTTGGCTTCGTTGGCGGCATGAAGATTGACCTCATTTTGAAATTTGAAGCTGGCTACAAGGCAGGCGCCTTGGCGGCGAACCCGAAAGTGGTGGTTATGCCTGGCAAGTACACCGAAAGCTGGGTGGATACCCAGGCGGGCAAAGAGAATGCCAAGGTGTTGTTCAATGGCGGAGCCGATATTGTGTACCACGCGGCTGGCCGCTGTGGCATTGGCGTGATCGAAGCGGCTAAAGAAGCGAAGAAGTATGCAATTGGCGTGGATAGCGACCAAGACGGCGTTGCCGAAGGCACCGTTCTCACGTCGATGATCAAGCATGTTGACGAAGCGGTTTACCAGACTATCAAGGACCTGCAAGACGGTAAGTTTGATGCTGGATCAAAAGTCTACGATCTCAAATCGAAAGGCGTCGGGCTGAGTGACATGATGTATACCAAGCAGATTGTTGGTGACGCAACGATCAAGAAGATTGCCCAGGTGACTCAGGACATTATTGACGGCAAAATCGTCGTTCCGACGAAATTGTAGTAAGTGCAGGTGCAGAGTGCAGAAATCCCCGATGTTGAACTACATCGGGGATTTTTGATTAGTAATTGGGGGCCTAGGTTAGCCGCCAGCGAGCTTTGCTGCCGCTTCGATGTAGCGGGCTGCTCCAGGCTCATCCTTATTCCACGTCGGCTTACTCGCTGCGTTGGCGATTTCTAACAACGTTGCCGCAGAGACCTTCACAATCTTTGCCATGTTGTCGTAATCAAGCTTTTCGAAGTGGTCGGAGACCTTATGGTAATCGGGGTATTCGAAGGCGGTGCACAGTGTATGAGCAGGGATTCCAAATCGGGCAAAGGAAACGTTATCGCTTCGGCCAAAGAACGATGCCGACGACGTGGGATGACCGGAGATTTCAGTACCCATCGCCTTGCCAACGGCGGCAAAGGTAGTTCCAATTGAGCTGAAGTTGAAGCCGGTCAGCGAGCCGGCGTTGACCCTGGGCCCTTCGAGATCATCAGTCCTTCCGATCTGCTCGAGGTTAATATTTGCGACCGTATCTTTGAGCGGAAATATCGGGTGCGTGACGTAGTAGTTTGAGCCAACCAGGCCCTTCTCTTCGCCAAACCAGGCAATAAGGACAATCGTCCGCTTTGGCTTTTCTTCCGCAAGTGCTCGACCGATTTCCATTACGCCTGCAGTTCCACTTCCATCGTCGTTCGCACCGTTATAGATTCGGTCCATATTCGCGTTGGTATCCTTGAGCTTTTCTTCGCCCAGATGGTCGTAATGACCAGACACTATGACGTATTGCTTTGAAAGCACTGGGTCGGTACCGGGAATGATTCCGATCACGTTTCGGACGACTGGTCCCATACCTACCTGATCAGCCTTCTTGCCTCTCGTCCACTCGGCTAATTGGAAATAAGATCCCGCATTGCCAGCCTTGATTCCCGACTTTTTGAACTCCGCAGCAATAAAGTCAGCCGCCATATCCAGTCCGAGTGACGGCGTATTTCGTCCCTTGAGATCGTCGGAAGCGAGGAAGGAGACCATTCGCATAAGGTCGGCCGCTTGGATCTTATCGAGGCACGAGTTGTCAGCATTAAAGTGGCTAAAGACGAGAGCGAGGCCGAGAGAAATCATTCGTCTACCTTTGCACCATCGCGAATAATAGTGAGGGTTGTTTTCAGCTTTCTCTTGGATGTTTTTCCGGTTTTGATGTTTGTGACATCGGTGTCCCCGATAGTTTCAACGACCACTTTATCGAACATCCGCTTGGCAAAGTTGAAGACCGCAGTTCCCTTTCCATTTAAATTCGTTTTCAGTTTAGATTTCGCTCCAGCTTCGACAATTGGGTTGCCGTAAGAGTCTTCAAAGCCACTGCTTGATTGGCTGACTTCAATCTGAAAAATTTCTTTCTGCTCCTTCTTTTCACCGGGCGTCACTTTGTACTTCATCACGGCCCCGTTGAAGGTTCGGGAGAACTCGTACGGCTTTCCGGCGTCGACCGCATCTTTGTCGATTACAAGCGGCACATAGCTAATCTCTGGAAGTCTTTGCGAATCGAGACCGGGAAGCTTTACTGGCATATCGATGTGCTCAGCCGCGTTATTTTTGACCAGACCGCTTTGGAATATGGTGGCAATCGCCTTCGGATAGAATCCGCCAATGTTGTCCTTAGTGACGGGTAAAGCCATGCCAAATGCCAGTCCTTTCAGCTCAACAATTTCGGAATCAATCGCCTGAAGATCGGCCCGCTTTGTGGCGACGCTGACGGCCTTGACTACCATATCGACATCTATTTTTCCATTCTTGCCGCCAAACAGAGGCACAAATCCATCGAATTGAACTTTGACGTTGAACCTGCTTTCTGTTCCAAGCGGGAAATCGTAACTGGCGTTGTGAGATTGATGCAGGAGGGCAAGGGCGGTTAAAACTGAAATCATAAGGCTTCCTCTCTATGTCTCAACGGTCTTTCAGGGAGGCTGAGTTCCACCGAAATCTGATTCGTGACCTTTAGCAGGCGGTCGAGGAGAACCTTTACACAGCCTGCGACTGGGAATGCAAGAATCATGCCCGGAAGGCCGAATAGGGCTCCGCCGCAGAAGATAACGAACATCGACACAATCGGGTCGAGGCCGACGGCTTGGCCGACAAATTTGGGATACACCGCACTGTCAAAAATGAAGTGGCATAGTACGTAAATAAGGACAAGAATCCCGGCGAACGTCCAAGATGACGCAAAGTGAATTCCGACCCATTGGTCCCGTCCGCTGAGGCCAGTAACCAAGAACAACGTGGTGGCGCTGATCATGACGCTGAGGTACGGAATCAAGTAGATCATCCCAAACATGCAACCGAGCAGAAGCCCGTAAGGGGCTCCGAGGATGGAGAGCAGGAACGCCATGAATGCCATGTAACCGAAGACGGCAATGGCAACTCCCCGCAGATAGTTGCTGAACACTTCGCCGATATCGTCCGCGAGATCCACAGATGAAGTTCGCAACTGGGGCGGAATGAAATTGATGATCTTTTTCTTAAATTTCCCCGTGTTGGGAAGAATAAACCAAACTAGCAACGGCACAAATATGAGTGTAAATGCTTGCGAGACAAAGCCAGTAGCGATGCCAATTGATCCCTTGATCACGTTTTGGATCGTGCTCTTGATTTGCTCACGTTGCGGCTCGATGTACTGGCCAATTATTTCGCGTTTTGAAGTGGGCAAGCTAAAACGCGTCAGGAGGTCAGCATTGCCGAGCAAGAATTGGTCAACTGGTTCTTTGACTTCAGCTTGCCTGATCCGGTTAAGCGGGTTGCCACGAAGAAAAAAGTTATCGAGTGGGTTTGGCTTTGCGAGTCGAGTGACGAGCTGCTCTGCATCATCCTTCAATCGTCCAACTTGGTTGGTAATGTTGGGAGCGAGAATCAGGAGTCCAACGAACAGAACGCCGAAGAAGAGAAGCATCGGCACAAGGGCAGCGAATGAAGAGCCCCAGCCTTTGTTTTTGAGCCATCGATATGTTGGCCCCAGAAGCGCAGAGATAAGGATCGCGATGATAAAGGGTGGGAGAATTCCCTTAACGAGATACAAAAACGAGAGGGTTGCGATGGTAATCGCAACCCATAGAATTATTCTCCAGTCGACAGACTTAGCCGTCACAAATTCTCTTAAACGCCTAATTCTTCCGCGGCATGAGTTACAGCTCGTTTGGACTTTTGTTCATTAACCCATTCTTCGGTTTTCGACTTGAGTTCGTTAAATTTATCGTTTAAATCGTCTCGGACCTCAGCGCCAGGCTTGGGTGCAAAGAGCACTCCCGCTGCGGCTCCGATAATCGCGCCAAGGCCAACTCCGGCCAAAAGGTAAAGCATGCTACTGTTGTCGTTGTGGTTATCGCTCATTTCAATACTCCTCAAAGGATATTTTACGCCTAGCCGAACGCTCAGGTTACGGTTTTTGCCACGTTTCGGCAGAAAATCTGCTGCAGCCGAGGTCTATAACTTCCCCAACGTCGCGCCTGCGGCTCGACGCGATTCTGAGAATGTCCCGTGTCGATCGTGGAATCAGTCCGGAAACTTCGAACTTAGTTGGCAGGTGGCAGAGCTACTTTTGTCCGCCGCTTCTTACTGTTGTCCATCCTTATGTAGCCACTTTTACGAGTATTCCAATCGGCCGGGGCTTTCGCAAAGTTGCTGCAACTCATCCAAATGACATTTCCGGTTGCAAGGTCCATTGATACGTCGAATTGCCTTTGCATGCCGTTCACTGGGAATGTGAACCAGGTTATGCTCATTAGATTCGAATTACTTTCCCACGATTTTCTGCCCGCTACAACAAAAGCAACCTCTCCGATCCGCCGAAAAGAGCCTGCGTAGCCATCGATGTCCGACCATATCTTATGGATTTGCTTAAAACCGAACTCTTCCCATTCGGCCCTCGATTTAAACAACTCTCCCTGTTTCGGCCCGTTCCTCATTCGTTGACCAATATCAACTCGGCCAATACTGAATATTCTCCCAGAGTACCGATTTGAAAATGAAATTCTTGAGATATTGCTTGTAAAGATTAGCGGTTCATCGGAATAGCTTTTCCAAGGTTTTTCCCCTGGGACGACCCCAAATAGCAGATGGCTGGCATGCTCTGCCTGTTCAGCCAGTGAGGCTGACCGCGGGGTTTGGTTAATAGCGATAGCGAAAATTGGAAGGAATATCATGGCAAATTCACATTAAACTTTGATCGATCTCTCGCCAGGGAATAATTGATCGGTCCGGGATATTCGGATTGTACACATTCTTAATAGTAGTGTATTCGTTGCCGAAAATGGGAAAATCATCGTACGTTGGCTCCCTCTCCGCAGCACCTTGGTTGTCGCCCTGAACTACTAATACATGGTCGGCTCTACAACTGTCGACCATCCAATGTGTAGCAGACAAAATGGTTGACCCACCGCACAACTTTTGAAACAGATCACTTGATACCCGACGATAAGCATTTAATAAGAAAAAGACATTGCATCCGAGTTTAGCTTGGTTTTCAAGATGCTTCCCATATCCGTTGTCATATGGGTATAAATAGGTGTACGAGTTTGATACGTCAGCTCCAGCATGGCAGGACTCCAGGAAGACCAAGTTAAGGGCGGGATGAGCAGAAAAAGGCGGAAGTCCACCATCGATTAGCGCTTTCATGTAAGTTATTACGCTTTCTAGCGGATATAGTGCCTCATCAAAATAGATTGCTCTTCCGTGCATATTTCCGTTGCTGTTATCTAAATGTTGGTCATCCCAAATATTTGTCGCCGTAGAATGACCGCTATAGACATGCACAGTGGCATTGACGAGGCTG